>CAYZAI010000034.1:0-19927 GCA_964476305.1 uncultured Myxococcales bacterium | reverse complement strand
CCCTGGACGCCCGAGTCGTCGAAGAAGCCGCGCAGCTTGGCGAGCACGGCGCGCTTGGCCTCCAGTTGGCCGTCCAGCTGGGCGATCTCGAGGGTCAGGTCCTGGCGTTCCAGCGTCTTCTCGAGCACCAGCCCCTCGGCGCCCACCTGCTGCAGGAACGCGTCCAGCTTCTCCGGCGGGACTTTGACTTCGAGGCGGTCGTCGGCGACGAGCACCGGGAAGCCACCGGCCTCGCGGACCGCCGCGGCCAGCTTCGCGCGGGCGTCGTCGGGGTTCACGACCTTGAGCACCATCCGGGAGACCAGCGCCGTGCGCCGGGCGCTGGCGGGATCCGGTTCCCCGCCCGTGGCCTCGGCTGGTGCCGTGTCGGTCGTCGGCTCTGGAGCCGTCGGGGAGGGGGTGTCGTCCGCCGCCGCGGCGAAGGCGGCCAGCAGCATGCCGATGGCCAGGGGCGCGGTCGTTGCCAACCACTTGCTGCGGCCGGCCATCAGCGCACCTCGAAAGTGGCGAGGGCCGCCACCACCGCCTGGTGGTGCGCCGTGAACGACTGCTCGTTCGGGTAGAAGACCTCGATCACATGGACATCGTCCTCGCGGGCGGCGACCGCCACCAGGTAGTAGCGCGGCTGGATGTCGTCGCTGCGCCAGACACGGTAGTGCATCGTTCCCGAGACCCCGTGGTCCTCGTCCTTCTCGGCGCGGCCGGTCATCTCGTGGGTCACGGCGTCGGCCCAGAACGCGCTGTCGCCGAGGGGCTCGTTGTCCACCACACCGCCGCGGAGGATCGTGGTGTCCGCGGCCTGGGCTCGATAGCTGTCGTCCTCGTCGAAGAGCACGAACCCCCCGGGCAGCGTCAGCGAGAACTCGTTCCTGCCGTCCAGGATCGAGGCGCGGTGGGCGGCCAGGTCCCGCACCCACGGGAACGGCGAGCTGTGAGTGTCGATGGTGGTATCGTCCATGATCGGCACGAGCTCGATTGTGATCGTGAAGTAGTCCACCAGGTTCTGCAGCGTCGCCAGGGTGGACTCGTACGACTCGATCAGCTCGGAGAGGCGCTTGACCTCCTGCAGGATCTGCAGCCGCTCCTCCACATCCTCGACCCGCTCCAGCAGGTTCAAGAGACGCGTCCGGGCCTCCCGGGCCACCGCCAGCCGGGCGCCCAGGTCGGTGAACTGCTCTGACACGTCCAGGGCCTTGACCCGGCGGCCGAGGAGCTCGCCCACCTGGGAAAAGGTGTCGAGCACCGCGTCGAAGTCCGAGGCGGGCACGCGGACCACCACCACGTCCCTGGTGCGCGACTCGATGTAGCCGCCCTTCTCGGCGGTGATGCGCTCGATCTCGTCGACCGCGTCGAGCAGGCGCTTGACCCGCATCTGGAGGTAGCCGGTGTAGACCACCAGCGGCTCCTCGAGCTCGTTCTTTCTTTCTTCGGCCCTCGGCGGCGGCGACTGCTGGTCTTGCTGCCGCTTTCCCGCGTTGGACTGGTATTCCGCGGCCTTCTTCGACGGCGCGCCGAACCTGGCGGAGCCCGCCGAGGTCGTCGACGGCGAGGGCGCGGGCGGCTCGGCCAGCAGGTCGTTGTCGGCGAAATCGTACTCCGCCCTGTCGTAGGCGAGGCCCCCCATGCCCTCCTCGGCCATGGCGAAGTCCGCCTCCGGCGCCGCCTCGTAGGAGACGCTCTGGGCCATGCTGCCGTAAGACGCCCCGCCGCAGCCCCACGCGAAGCAGGCGAGGAGCGCGGCCATCGGTGTTCTCGTCATGTCCACTCCCCGTGTCACTCGTTCTTCCATGTTCCCTCGACGTCGGGAACCCCGCCGCGATTCATCCCGCCTCAATCCGAGAGCGCGAACCCGACCGCGGCCGCGGCGTGCAGGGCGGTCGTGTCGAAGACCGGCACCGGGCTGTCCTCGGGCCTGACGAGCAGCGGGATCTCGGTGCAGCCGAGGATCACGCCACCGGCTCCGCGGCGCCGCAGATCCTCGATCACTCCCACGTAGGTCTGCCGCGAGTCCTCGCGGATGTCGCCGCAGGTCAACTCCCCGTAAATGATATCGTGGACCGCGGTCCGGCCCGGTTCGTCCGGGACGAGGACTTCCAGGCCATGGGCCTGTTCGAGCCGGCCGCGGTAGAAGTCCTGCTCCATCGTATAGCGGGTGCCGAGCAGCCCCACCGTCGCAAGCCCGGCATCCCGAATCGCTGTCGCGGTGGCGTCGGCGATATGGATCAATGGGACGTGGACCGCGCGGGCCACGTCGTCGGCGAGGCGGTGCATGGTGTTGGTGCAGATGACCAGGACCTCGGCGCCGGCGGACTCCAGGCGGCGGCCCCACCCGGCCATGAGGTGTCCCATGGCGTCCCAGTCTCCGCTCGCCTGCATCGCCTCGATGGGTCCGAAATCGACCGAGAGCATCAGCAGGTCCGCCGAATGCGAGCCGCCGAGTCGCTGTCGGACGCCCTCGTTGATCAGCCGGTAGTAGTCGGCGGTCGAGTGCCAGGTCATGCCGCCGATCAGGCCCAGTGTCTTCATGCCGCGCACCCTATCATCGCCGGGGAGGGGGCTCAAGGGCGGCGGCTGTCGTCGGGGCGGCGGCTGTCGTCACCGGCTTGTGGAGAGCCAGCCGGCCGCGTAGAGTCGCCCGGTGAACGACGGGACGATCACCTCCACGCGCCGGCAGCGCTTCGCCTGGTGCCTCTACGATTTCGCCGACTCGGCGTTCCCGACGGTGATTGTCACCGCGATCTATGTCCTCTATTTCAAGAACGTCGTCGTGGGCGACGCCGTGCCCGGGCGGTCGGACCACCTCTGGGGCCTGGCCAACTCCGCCGCGGCGCTGATCGTGTTCCTGACCGCGCCGCTGCTCGGGGCCGTCGCCGACCTCTCGGGCCGCAAGCGGCACTTCCTGGCCGGCGCCGCGGCTCTCTGCATCATCGCCACCGCGCTGCTGTCGCTGACCGGGGCGGGCACCGTGGCCCTGGCCATGGGGCTGTTCGTCGCCGCGTCCGTGGGGTTCGAGGGCGCGTGCGTGTTCTACAACGCCTTCCTGCCCGAGCTGGTGCCCCCGGAGCGGATGGAGCGGCTCTCGGGCAACGGCTGGGCGCTGGGCTACATCGGCGGCCTGGGCTGCCTGCTGCTGTGCTTCCCGGTGGCCTCGGCGCGGACGGAGCTGGTGCCGCTGGTTGTGGCGGGCTGGTTCGCGCTGTTCGCGGTGCTGCCGCTCGTGACGCTGCGCGACCGCCCGCGTCCCGCCCGGGAGCCCGGCGCTCCTTCCTTTCTCGTCCAGGGGCTCGCTCGCTACTCGGACACCCTGCGCCGCATTCGCGAGCATGGGCAACTCGTGCGCTTCCTGGCGGCGTATTTCTTCTTCAACAACGCGGTGCTGACGATCATCGTCTTCGCCGTGGCGTTCTCGAGCGACAGCCTGGGCTTCACGATGGGCGAGAACATTGCGCTGGTGGTGGTTATGAACGTCGTGGCCGCGCCGGGGGCGTTCGTCTTCGGCCGGGTGGCCGAGCGGTTCGGGGCGCGGCGCACCATCATCGTCAGCCTGCTGATGTGGCTGGCGGTGGTGGCCGGCGCCGAGCTGGCGGCGTGGCCCGGGCTGTTCGGGCCGGGGGAGGCCAAGGGCGTGTTCTGGGGCGTGGCCGGCCTGGCGAGCCTGTGCATCGGCGCGATCCAGGCCACCAGCCGGACCTTCGTCGGTCAGCTGGCGCCCGAGGGGCGCAGCGGCGAGTTCTTCGGGTTCATGGCGTTCGCCGGGCGGGGCTCGGCCATCGCCGGGCCCTTCGTCTTCGGCTGGGTGTCGCAGACCTTCGCCAGCCAGCGCGCCGCGGTGCTCAGCATCGGGCTGTTCTTCCTGATCGGCCTGGTCCTGATGCTATGGGTGCAGGATCCGCTCCAGCGCGCGGCGCGGGCGACTTGACGCCGGGGTCGGGGTGTGTATCTTTAATGTAGATACAAAGGAGGCGTCCATGGAGTCCAACGTGCAGAAGTGGGGCAACAGCCTGGCGGTGCGCATTCCGCGACCGTTCGCCGTGGACCTCGGGATCGAGGAAGGGACCCAAGTGGACGTGGCGGTCGAGGACGGCGGCCTGGTGATCCGCCCGCTCAGACGAGCGCGGTTGTCCCTGGCGGACCTGCTCGGGGCGGTGGACGAGGGCAACGTCCACGGCGAGACCGCCACCGGACCCGCTGTCGGGGGCGAGTCGTGGTGAGGCGGACGTTCGTCCCGGATCGCGGCGACGCGGTGTGGATCGCCATGAACCCGGCGGCGGGCCGCGAGCAGGCCGGTCGCCGCCCCGCGGTGGTCCTCAGCCCGGCGGCGTACAACGCCAAGGTGGGGCTGGCGGTGATGTGTCCCGTCACCAGCCGGGTCAAGGGCTACCCGTTCGAGGTGCCGCTTCCGCCCGGACTGCCGATCGCGGGGGCGATCCTGTCCGACCATGTGAAGAGTCTCGACTGGCGCGAGCGACGCGCCGAGCGCATCGACCGCCTGCCGGAGGACGTCCTGGCGGCGGTTCTCGCCCGCCTGGAGGCGCTGCTGTTCTCCTGAAATGGTGAGCCGCTCCGGCGCGCGCCGGCCCGGTGAGGCACCATTTCAGATGCGCCTTTGCGACTGCGTCGCAGGAGCGCTCTCTTCCATCAACGTCAATCCGCCGAAGCTCGGGGCGGCCTCCAGCGCATCTGGGGCATCGGCGGTGACATCTTCATCGCCGGGGTCATGGACCTGGCCGGCTTCGAGGTTCCTTCGATCCTCCACTACCAGCCGGAGTAGACAAACTCGCGGCAGGTCGGAACGCGCCGGTCGGATAGACCAGGCAAAAAGCTTACCAAAAAGCTTACGGACTGCACGGATCAGACTAAACGGATCAAGGCAGCCCAGCGCGTGCTGGACGTGCTGGGAGAAAAGTTCTGAGAGCGACCTATCGGACAACGACCATCGTATCCGAAATTTTAACAGCCCGAAAACAAACGATAATAAATATATCAATCGCTCAAGGAAACCGGTTTCCTTGAGACATTGATATAATTGGCGGGCACACCCGGGCCGAGGCGCTGGCAAGGACGCGGCCGTCGTCGTGATGTTCGACCAGCTCCTCGTCTCCCGAGGCCTCCTGAGTGGTGACAGCGGTCTGAAGATCAGCACAGAATCTGTCGAGGTGGTACGATCCCCCTCGATGACGAACAGGAACTGAACCGGGGAGGTTGATCCGATGACCACGCAAAGGATTCTGCTCACGGCTTCGATGCTGCTCTTGGCGGCGGGTGTCTGGGGTTGCAGCGACGACGACGATGACGGAGGCGCCTCGGACACGGACACGGACACCGACACGGACACGGACACAGATGCTGACACGGACGCCGACACGGATGCCGACACGGACACCGACACGGACACCGACACGGACACGGACACAGATTCCGACTCCGACACGGACACCGATACCGATACGGACACGGACACAGATTCCGCGACCGAAGACTACTGCGGCGAGCTCGATCCCGTGGCCGGCGCCTGCGAAGTGACCGAGGAGCTGACGCCGAGCGATGCGGTGACCCAGGAGATCGCCTTCACCTGCCCGTTCGTGCCGATCGACGCGGCCTCGATCTGCGCGGCCGAGCCCGGCGTCGAGTGTTTCTTTGGCGTGTCCAACAGCTTCGTCTTTGTTTTTTCCAGCACCGCAGCGGTGACCGCGCTGGTCACCGACACCTGCCTCGATGTGCCCGCGGACATCGACTGGGAGAGCGAGCGACTCGTCGTGGTCGGCCTGAGCGAGGGGACCTGCGGCTTTCCCCTGGAGCACGCGCACGAGCCGTTCGACACCGCGAGCAGCGCGCTGCACCTGGATGTGTACGTCTGGGACCCGAACAACCCCTGGGACGAGAACGCCACCGACTGCGATTCCGAGACAATGGGAGGCGTCGGGCTCCGCGTGCAGACGGACGTCAATCCGACCGTCTGCCTGTTCCGGAACCCTCCCTGCGCCGAATAGACTGTTCCCCGTACTGTTCCCCGTACGGAACACCGTGGGGTCGCAGGTGTTCGCTTTTCACTTGGCGGGCGCCGGACGCGAATGAAGCCGGCCGCGGGCGTCTACGAGGAAGGCGCGGGCGGACCTTTGCAAAAAGGGGGGCGGCTCTGGGCGCTCACCGCACGCGGACGCGCTGGACGACGACGCTGACGCTCTCGCCGCCGTGGACCACCTCGAGCATGACCACCGAGCCGATGGGGCCGGCGATGGCCTGTTTCGCCTGGGCGGGGGTCTGCACCTTCCTGCCGTCCACGGCCACGATGCGGTCCCCGGTGCGAAGGCCGGCGGCCGCCACGTGTGAGCCCGGGGCCACCTTCTTCACGACCACGTTCCCCGGGGAGCCGCCGATCTCGATGGGCAGGCCGCCCTTGCCGGGCACCGGGCCCGTGACCGGCAGCTGGTCGACGTAGCCGTACTCGCTGGCGTGGGTGCCAGGGTCCAGGGTCTCGGTGACCGCGATTACGCCGAGGTTCTCGCCGCTGTCGTCTTCGGGATCGACGGGCTCGGCGATCGGCTCCGCGATCGAGGCGACCATCTCCGGCGTCACGTACTCGGGCGACCCGCCCGGAAGCGGCCCGGCGCCGCCCTCCGCGGCCACGAGCTTGACGTCCTCGCTCGCCCGGGCGCCCGGGTACTGGGCCACGGGCCGGCCGCCGACCTCGGCGGTGACGTGGTACTCGCCGGGACCCGCCCCGTCGAAGGAGAAGGATCCGTCCGGGCCGCTCGTGCCCTGGAGCACGTGGGCCAGCCCACGGGTGATGGAGCGCGCCGTGATCACGGCCTGCCCGACGCCGAACCCCCGCGGATCGGTCAGGCGGCCCCGCAGGACCAGGTCGGCCCGCGGCAGGGTGAGCGTGACCTCGCCGGTCTGCCCTTGGCGGAGCTCGACCCGGGCCACGGCCGGCACGTGGCCCTCCAACTCGGCCTCGATCCGCACGCGACCCGGCAGCCCGCGCAGCTCGGCGAAGCCGTCGGAACCCGTGGCCGCGGAGGCCAGTGCCTCGCCGTCGGGACCGAAGGCCGCCACCCGGGTCTCGGCGAGCGGGTAGCCGTTCTCGCCCAGCGTCCTGACGCGCAGGGCGGCGCCTTGCCGCATCACGATCCGGACGCCGTCGACATTTCCGGCGGGCTCGAGGGTCAGCCGCGCCGGAGCATCGACCACCAGGTCCGGATGGACGGCGCTGATCACGACGCCCCCCGGCGGGAGGCCCGAGAGCGTGAAGCGCCCTTCGCCGTTTGCCCGCCAGGAGTCGTCCGTCGCGTCGGCCCGCCCGCCCGCTTCCCCGCCCGCGGGCTCGACCGGCAGCGGGATGAGCGCCGGGCCGATCAGCACCCCGCGCTCGAGGGGTCGCACCGGCGGGAAGCCCAGGCGCTTGGCCGCGATGATGCGCCCGAGGATCTCCCTCTGGTTTCCTCCGGCCCACGCCACCCGCGCCAGGCCCAGGTCCTCCTCGACCTCGAGCCGGGCGCCCGCCACGGGCGCGCCGTCCCGCAGCACCACCTGCCCCGCGATCCGAGCGCCCCGGCGCAACCGTACGGCGGTCGTCGCCCCGCCGGCCGCGGGCACCGGATCGCCGCGCAGGAACCCCGAGGCGAGCGCCTCGAAGTCGTGCTCCACCGGCGCGAGGTCGGCGAAGCGGGCCGTGCCCTGTCCGTCCGCGATGCCGGTGATCGCCAGCAGCGGGGCGGTCCGGGGCCTCGCGAAGACCGTTGCGCCGGGGATCGGTGCGCCGTCTCCGTCGTCTTCGACACCGATCTCGATCGCGCGGGCTGGCTCCAGCGCCAGTTGGACGGTGCGCTCCTCGCCGGCCTCGATGGCGACGGGATCCTTCGTCAGCGCGGCCAGGCCCCGGCCGCCGACCCAGATCACGAAGGCCCCGGGCGGGAGCCCTTCGACATCCAGCCGTCCCCGGTCGTCCGTCAGCGCCATCCGCGGCGGCCAGATGGGATCGCCGGCGATCTGCACGGCCAGCGCCCCGGGCGCGTCACCGCCCGCGGACCGGGCTTCGATCGTCAGCCGCGCCCCGGGCTCCAGCGTGAGGTCGAGGCGGGCACCGCAGGCAGGGCGCTCCACGTCGGCCACCGCCATGCCCGGGGCGAAGGCGAAGATCTGGAACGGGATCGCGTCGCTCAGGCCGGGAAGCGCGAAGGCCCCGCTCTCGTCTGTGCGTGCCTCGGCCGCGATATCCGCCTCGATCCAGGGGACGTCGAGGGCCCGCGCGCCCACCAGGGCCCCGGCCACGGGCCGGCCGCTCCCGTCGACGACGGTGCCTGAGTAGCGGCACGGGCCGCCCACGCCGCGATGGCCGAGCTCTCCGGGGACGGCGGGAGGGCCGATCGCGCCGGCATCGCGGTCCGCCGCCTCCCGACCGGCGCCTTCTTCACCGGCGTCCCCCCGCCTCGCGTCCTGCCCGGTCTCGCACTCGCCGAGCAGCAGCAGGGCCAGCAGTCCGGAGACGGCCGCTCCGGCGATCGCTCCCGAGGCGAAGATCACTGTCGTGCGGCGGCGCTCCATCGCTGGCATCATACGTCATTTCTCGCCGTCTGGGTTTTCGGAAAGCGCGCAGCCCTCGCCGGCCCGAACGGCGATGCGGCGGATCACGGCGCCGTCGGCGCGGCGGTTCTCGACGATCGACGGCGGACCCAGGGAGGCGCAGTCGATCCTGGGCCGGGCCCCGGCCCAGTCGTCCTCCAGATCCAGGAGCAGAGCGCGCTCGAACCGCACCGGCCCCGGCCAGGAGCGGTCCGTGCTGAGGATGGCCCCGGTCCCGGCCTCCGCGCCGTCGAACGCCAGCTCCGCGGCGAGGCCGTAGTCGTCGCAGATCCATGCCTCGGCGTCGCGGGCGGGTTCCAAACCGGCCAGCTTCCCGGCGAGGCCGCTCCATCCGTGGAGCCGGGAGACGGGATCCCGCGCGGGCGGCAGCGGCAGGAACGGCCTCGTCGCGTGGACGTGGACCAGCGCCGACACCGCGAGCAGCGGGACCGCCAAGGCCGCGAGCACCGCGCGTTCCCTCGCTGGCGACCACGCTCCCAGCTTCCGGGCGCGGTCCGCCACGGCCAGGGCCGCGACCGGCGCCAGCGCGTGTCCCAGGGACGCCCAGTTCTGCTCGGGGTGGGTGAAGAACGCGGCGATGGTCGTCGCGGCGACCGGCGTGCCGATGCTCACGAGAACCGCGATCAGTCCCGGATCGGCCGTGCCCCGGCGCATGGCCCCGCGGACGAGGAGCCAGAGCACGACCGGCCCCAGCAGGCCGATCTGTCCGGCGACGAGCCCGAACAGATCCTCTCCCAGTCGCGCGAGGCCGTTCGTGCCGCCGTCGGGCAGCGCCCCGGACAGGTGCGCGGCCTGGAGCCCGATGGACGGCAACCCGCCGCGAATCTCGGCCCAGAGGTGCGGCGCGATCGCCACCACCGCGACCCCGAGGCCGAGCCACGGACCGGGTCGCCGCAACTGCTCCCGCAGCCTTCCCTGGATCGCCAGGACCGCCGCCGCGGTCAGCGGCAGCAGCAGGGCGGCGTGCTTGGACCACAACCCCGCGCCGAGCAGCAGGCCGAGGCCGATCCACCGGGAGCGGCGGGGCTCCTCGCTCTTCGCGATCCGGGCGAGCAGCCACGCGCCGGCGATCCAGATCGCGCCGAGCGGCGAGTCCGGAGTGGCGAGCAGGCTCCCGGCGGCGGGCGCGGGCAGGAGCGAGCCCAGGAGGGCGCCAGCCGTGGCCCGGGGGCGCGACAGGCCGAGCTCGCGACCGAGGGCGAAGAGCAGGCCGAGGCCGAGCAGGCCGAGAGCGATGGACCCGGCCCGGATCCCGAGGGTCGAGTCGCCGAGCAGCGCCGTGCCGAGGCGGATGACGAACGCGACGGCCGGCGGGTGATCCGGATACGAGAGAGAGAGGTCGCGGGACCACAGCCAGTACCAGGCCTCGTCCGGGGACGGGTCGAGGCGGCCCGCCAGCCAGCAGCGTCCCAGGACCAGAGCCGCGGCGCCGGCGGCCAGCGCGCCGATCCAGAGCCTCGAGCCCCCGTCGCGGCTCATGGGCGGGGCAGGGTGATGCGGCGAACCCGGGCGGCCTCGAACAGGCAGATCGCCGCGGCGGCCGAGACGCCCAGGGAGTCGAAATCGCGCTCGAGGGGTATGGAGAACAGCGCGTCGCAGTGGTCGCGGGTCAGGCGCCTCAGGCCCCTCGCCTCGTTGCCCAGGAGCAGCGCCACGCGCCCGTGCCAGTCCACGCGGTCCACGGGCTGCGCGGCTCCGGCCTCGGCGCCGAGCACGCGGAAGCCGTGGGCCTTCAGCTCCTCGATGGCGCGGGCGAGGTTGGTCACCCGGGCGATACGGGTGAGCTCGGTGGCCCCGGCCGAGCTTCGCACCGCGCCGACGGTGACCGGGGCTGAGCGGTTGCGGGTGATGACGACGCCGTCCGCACCCAGGGCGTGGGCCGAGCGCACGATGGCGCCGAGGTTGCCCGGGTCCTGGACCTGGTCGAGGACCACGAGCAGGGCCTCGGGCCGGTCCTTCGTTCCGTCGAGCATCCCGCCGAGGTCGGTGTAGGGATAATCGCCGGTGAGGGCCACGACGCCCTGGTGGGTCGCCCCCTTGGCCAGCCGGTCGAGCTGTTCCCGGGGCAGCACGTCCACCGGGATCTCCCGCCGCCGCGCCAGGTCCTGGATCCGGGTGGCGGTGGTGGGCACCAGCCCGTCGGCGAGGCAGACCATCGCCACCGCGCCCGGGGCCGCGCCGAGGGCCTCGCTGACCGCGTTGGGGCCGGTGATGACGCGCTTCAAGACCCGCGCCCCGCGGCGAGGGCTGTACCGATCTCGTCGGCGATGGCGTCCGCGGCCGCGGCGGGATCCGGCGCGGCGCTGATCGGCCGGCCCACCACCAGCCAGTCGGCACCGTCGCGGATCGCGTCGGCGGGGGTGGCGGCGCGCTTCTGGTCGCCGAGATCGCCGCCGGCGGGGCGGATCCCCGGAACGACGAGCTTGACATCCGGGCCGACCGCGGCGCGGACCTCGGCCGCCTCCCTGGCCGAGCAGACGACGCCGCCGCACCCGCACGATGTGGCCAGCAGCGCCCGGCGGCGCACGGCCTCCGCGGGGGGGCCGAGGATCGACGCGGGCTCCAGGTCCTCGGGCCCCAGGCTGGTGAGCACGGTCACGCCGAGGATCATCAGGTCGCTCCCGGCCTCGCCCGCGGCCCGGCGCAGCATCTCGGCGCCGCCGGCGGCATGGACCGTCAGCATCCGCGCTCCCAGGCCGCGGGCCGAACGCACGGCGCCGGCCACGGTGTTGGGGATGTCGTGGAGCTTGAGGTCGAGGAAGACCTCGTGCCCCAGGTCGCGCACGGCGCGGACCGCGTCCGGGCCCTCGGCGGTGAACAGCTCGAGCCCGACCTTGACCATGCCCACGCGGCCGGCGAGGCGCTCGAGCAGGGCACGGCCGTCGGCGACGGAGGGGACGTCGAGGGCGAGGATCAGCCGCTGTCTGCCGGATTCACGAGTGGCGGGGGACATGGGACGGGTTAGAGGCCGAGGTCGATGTCGCCGGAGAGCGGATCGTCCGAGAGCTTCTTGCTGGAAGGCTTCTTTCCGGAAGCCTTGCTCTTGCTCGAGGTGTCCTTCATGCTCTTGGACGCCTTGCTCGCCTTGTCACGGGCCTTGTCCAGGTCCGCCCGGGCCGCGGCGGCGGCCGCCGCGTCGCCGGCCTTGATGGCCTCGTCGTACTTCTTCTGGGCGGCGGTCTGATCCTTCTTGGCGGCCTCGAGATCGGCCTGCAGGGCCGCGAGGGCTTTCATCATCTCGGCCTGCTGGCGCTCCGCCTCCTCCTTCTCGAGCTTGCGGACGCGCTCCTCTTCCATCCGGGCGGGCTTGTAGCTGCCGTAGTAGTAGCCCAGGCCCCCGCCCAGGCCGAGCACGATCACGCCGGCGGCCACGCCGAAGACCCACTTGGGGATCCCGGCCTTCCCGGCGTCGATGCGCTTGAGTTCCTCCTCGTGGCGCAGCAGCCGCTCCTGCTCGTCGGCGCGGGCCTTGGCCTCGGTCTCGAGCTTGATCTTCAGCCGGCGCTCCTCCTCGTCGCTGCGCTTGCGCTCCTCCTCGTCGCGGGCCGCGCGCTCCGCGGCCAGGCGGGCGTCTTCCTCCTCGCGGCGCTTGCGCTCGGCCTCCTCCTTGCGCTTGCGCTCGGCTTCCTCCTTGCGCTTGCGCTTCTCCTCCGCGAGGCATCTGGCCTCTTCCTCTTCCCGGCGCTGCCGGTCGTCCTCCATGCCCATCAGTTCCTGGAGGGCGAAGTTGACGGAGTTCTCGCTGCTGTCGGATTTCTTGGCCATCTCGTCCTCGCGTCGGTGTGAAAGTCGAAAAACTCCTCGCCAAAAAAGGCCGGAGGCTGGAGAGGGAATTTACAGGCTGGCGAAGGACAAGTCAAACCCGATTTCGGTCCAATCAGGCGACGATTTCGGCGATCTGGACCGCGTTGGTGGCCGCGCCCTTGCGCAGGTTGTCCGCGGCGATCCACAGGTCGAGGCAGCGCGGGTGCGAGGGATCCCGCCGGATACGCCCCACCAGAACGCGATCCCGCCCGGCGCAATCGGACTGCAGCGGGTAGCGGCGGTTCGCCGGATCGTCGACGAGCTCGACTCCGGACGCCCGGGAGAGGATCTCGCGGGCCTCCTCGGGCTCGATCCCGGTTTCGAATTCGACGTTCACGGCCTCGGCGTGTCCCACCAGCACCGGCACGCGGACGCACGTGGCCGAGACGCCGATGGACGGGTCGCCGAGGATCTTGCGCGTCTCCTGCTCCATCTTGCGCTCCTCCCTGGTGCGGCCGTCCTCGAGGAAGGCCTCGATCTGCGGGAGGCAGTTGAAGCCGATGACGTGGGGGAAGATCGGACCGGGCCCGGGCTGCTCGCCGTCCAGCAACGCCCGGGTCTGAGAGCGGAGCTCGTCCATGGCCCGTACGCCTGCGCCGGAGACCGACTGGTAGGTCGAGACCACGATGCGCCGGATGCGCGAGCGCCGGTGCAGGGGCCAGAGCGCCACCACCAACTGGATGGTGGAGCAGTTGGGGTTGGCGATGATCCCGCGGGGGCGGTCCGCGGCGGCTCCGGGGTTGACCTCGGGGACGACGAGGGGCACGTCCGGTTCCATGCGGAAGGCGCTGGTGTTGTCGATCACCACCGCGCCGGCGGCGGCGGCCCGCTGGGCGTGCTCGAGGCTCACCGCGCCTCCGGCGGAGAACAGCGCGATGTCGACGCCGTGGAAGTCGAAAGCCGCGAGATCGAACGTCCGGACCTCGGAACCGGCGAAGCGAACGGTGTGCCCGGCGCTGCGGGACGAGGTCAGGGCGTGCAGCGCAGCCACCGGGAAGCCCCGCTCCCCGAGCACGGCGAGCATCGTACGGCCGACCGCGCCGGTGGCGCCCACGACCGCAACCGTTTTCGGAGTCATCCGCGGGTCCTTTCCGCCGGCGGGAGCCCGGCGCTCAGAAGCGGCGGTACATCCCGACCACGACGCCGAGGAGCTGGGTGGGGCGGAACTGGTCGCGGCGCACGAGAATCGGCGCGTAGGCGGAGTTGGCGGCGACAAGGCGGATCTGGTCGCGCTCCGGGAAGTAGTGCTTGACCGTGGCCTCGTCGCCGATCAGTGCCACGACGATCTGCCCGCGCTCGGCGTGCATCTGCTTGCGGACGAAGACGAAGTCACCGTCGTTGATACCCGCGTCGATCATCGAATCGCCACGGACGCGCAAGCCGAAGACCTCGCGGTGGGCGCCGACGAGGAAGCGGTCGACCGTGATGTTCTCTTCGATGTTCTGCTCGGCCAGCACCGGCTCGCCCGCGGCCACGCGACCCACGATCGGGATGCGCACCAGGTCGTCGCTCGCGGTTTCGTTTCCGGCGTGCACCGGCCGCAGGGCACGGGACTTCATGTCTTCGCGCTTGAGGTAGCCCTTGCGCTCGAGGGCGCGCAAGTGGTCATTGACCCCGTTCGTCGAGCGGATGCCCATGTGCGAGCCAATCTCGCGCAGGGTTGGCGGGTAGCCCCGATCCGTGATCGAGTGGTTGATGAAATCGAGAACCATCTGTTGCCGTCTGGTGAGTCCCTGCATGCTGCTTTCGCCCTCCCGCCGGTTGTCACAACGCCGCGCGCCGAATCGGCATTTCTTCGTCAACCCGGAACAGGGCGATAGTACTGAACTACAGTTTACCGTGTCAAATAATCATGGAAACCGGCGGGAACCGCCCCCCCGCCGCCCCTCTGGTGGCTCGCACCGATCAGCCCTTCACGCCGACGAAGATGCAGTGGTGCGGTCCGCCCCTGCCCAGGCGGCCCCGGACGCGGACCGTCCTCGCGGCGAACCCGAAGTGGCGCAGGCGATGCTCGAACCTTCGGTCGCCCCAGGCGGACCAGACAGCCAGCACACCGCCCGGTGCCAGGGCGTCGTACGTCACGGCCACGCCTTCGTTGTCGTAGAGGCGGGCGTTGCCGTCCTGGACGAGAGCGCGGGGGCCGTTGTCCACGTCGAGCAGCACGACGTCGAACCGGCCAGGGTCGTCGCGCAGCACCGCGGCCACATCGCGGACCTCGACCTGCACGCGCGGGTCGTCGAGGGGCCGGCCCGCGAGCGGCCCGAGCCGCCCCTCGACCCAGCCGATCACAGCGGACAGCAACTCGGCCACCACCACGGTCGCGCCGGGCGGCAGGACGTCCAGGGCGGCGCGGAGGGTGAACCCCATGCCGAGGCCGCCCACGAGCACACACGGCGACCCGAGAATTCTGGCCCGCTCGCACCCGAGGCGGGCGAGCTCCTCCTCGGAGCCGTGCATGCGGCTGGACATGAGATCCCTGCCGTCCGCGAGGATGAAGTACTCGTTGCCGCGGCGGCAGAGGGTCATGTCGCTTCCCTCGGGCGTCCGGGCGGTGTCGATCAGCTCGAAGGGATCCATCTGTTCTTCGTCTTCGGCGGTTCCGCCGTCATGGCCGGTTGTCCGGCGCGAGCAGGCGGACGGCCTCGGCGTGGCCGTTCCCCGCGGCGATGTCGGCGGCGGAAAGGCCCATGGAGTCGCGGGCCTCGCGGGCGGCGCCGGCGGCGAGCAGGGCGCGGACGACCTCGACGTGACCCCGGCTCGCGGCGAACATCAGCGCGTTCCAGCCCGCGGCGTTGGCGGCATCGGGGTTCGCGCCGGTTTTCGCCAGGGCGGAGACGATCCCGGCGTGGCCCTCGCCCGCGGCGTACATCAGTGCGGTCCAGCCCTGGGGCGTCCGCGCGTCCGGGTCGCCACCGGCTCGAAGCAGCATCGAGACGACGCCCTCGTGCCCGGCGCGTGCCGCCGCCATCAGCGCCGTGCGCCCGTCGTTCCGGACGACCTGCGGGTCGACGCCACGCTCGAGCAGCAGCCCCACCACTGCCTCGTGCCCCTGTTCCGCCGCCGGGAAGAGCGCGTTCTCGCCCTCGGCCTCCACCACCTGGGGGTCCGCGCCGCGGTCGAGCAGGGCCCGCAACGTGGCGACCGAGCCGCCCATGGCCGCCAGCATCAGTGCCGTGATGCCGTCGTCGGTCCTCGCCTCGGGGTTGGCGCCGCGTTCGATGAGCAGCAGCGAGCAGTCCTCGTGGCCCGTGCCGGCGGCGATCATCAGTGCGGTGGCGCCGCTCTCCTCGGGCAGGTCCACGGACGCGCCGCGCTCGAGCAGCAGCCGCGCGACCTCCGTGCGACCGTGGGCCGCGGCCACATGCAGGGCGGTCTTGCCGCCGGTGCCCGCCGCGTCTGCCGGCGTGCCGCGATCGAGTTCGCGCCTCACCCCGTCGATGTCCCCGTTCCGGGCAGCCACGAGCAGCGCGAGGAACGCCGCGGCCGGATCCGAGGGCGGAACCTCGGTCGTTCGGGGTCCACCGCAGGCGAGGGCTGCCAGCGCCAGCATGACCACGCGGCCCGTGCGGGGATTTCCCATGGGCGGCTAGTGTCCCCCCAGGTGGATTCCGGATCAAGCCCCGCGGGAACCGACCCCGGCGCGGATTCCGGCACCCGATCCGGGCTCGCGATCAGTCGGCCGGGATCTCCTCGCGCACGACGGTGCTACGCCCCGGGCGGATGTCGATCTTGGTCGCCTTGCGGTACTCGAGCTCCGGGTTGGACAGCACCAGCGAGTGGGAGCCCGCCGGTACCCTGAGCCCGGTGATGGGAGTCGTGCCGACGGCCCTGCCGTCGAGGGTTGCGTTGGCCCACGGGCGGCAGTGCACATCGAGCAGGCCTGTTGCTCTGGCCTTGGCCGGCTCCGGTGCCGTGACGGGTGTGTCCTCCTCGGCCGTGCCGGCCTCCGGCTCCGGTCGCTGGTCCGGCGGCATCGCCACGATCGGGGCGAACTCGGGTGGAGGGGAGGTCGGCCGGGGCTCCGGTCGAGGGGGCTGGAGCTGCCGTGGCTCGTCTCCGGCGGGCGTCGCCGGCGGATCGAGCCCGATGCGCCAGACGGCGAGAGCGATCGCGACCAGCCCGGCGACGGCTGCCAGCCCGATCCACGCCCCGGCCCTGTGCGTCAGGGGAGACGACGAGGGCCGCACGTCGGCGGGCCGCGAGGGCCGATCGCCGTTCGGCGTGACCTCGTGGAGCCCCGTGCTTCCCGGGCGGGCGCGCAGCGACACCAGGGAGCGCACGATCGTCGCCGCGTCCGCGTTGCCGCACGGCTGGACGTCGAGCTGCCGGAGCGCCTCGAGGGCTTCGCCGGCCCCGGCGAACCGGTCCCCGGCGTCCGGCGCAACCAGCCGGCCGAGGAACGCTCGCAGCTCGGCGGAGACATCGGGGAGCGGTGGGATCTCGGCGCGCAGCACCTGGGCCACCACCTCGTGATCGCCGGTGCCGGCGAAGGCCCGGCGGCCGGAGAGCAACTCGTACAGCACGAGCCCCGCACCGAACAGGTCGCTGGGCGGGCCGACGCCCTCGCCGCGGACCTGCTCAGGGGAGAGGTAGGCCAGCTTGCCCTTCACCACGCCCTCGCGGGTGGCGGCGGAAGCACCGCGGGCCTTGGCGATGCCGAAGTCCGCGAGCTTGACCGAGCCATCGGTCGAGACCAGCACGTTGTGGGGAGAGACGTCGCGGTGGATCACGGGATGGGGCACGCCGTCGATCGAATGGTCGTGGGCGTGGCCGAGGGCCTCGAGCAATCCGCGGGCCACGTGCAGCGCGAAACCCACTGGCACCCGCAGCCCGAGGGCTCTCACGTCGCGTATGATGTCCCGCAGGTCCAGGCCATCCACGAGCTCCATGGCGATGAACAGTCGGCCGTCGTGCCTGTCGAAATCGAAGACCTGCACGATGTTGGGGTGTGTCAGCAGACCGGCGATACGCGCCTCGCGCTCGAACATCTCCAGGAACTCGGGGTCGTCGCCGAGCTCCGGACGGATGCGCTTGATGCACACGGGCTTGCGGAAGCCCGAGGCACCGATGGCGCTGGCGCGGAAGACCTCGGCCATGCCGCCGCGGGCGATCAGCGACTCCAGGCGGTATTTGCCCCAGGTCTCGGTCACGACGATTCCTCGCGCGTTCCGCCAGAAAGGAAGTGGTCGAAGCCGTCACGCCCCGGTCGCCAGCGCTTCCCGTCCCGCTGGGCGAAGGCCTCCGGTGTGCCGGCCACGACCTCGCCGATCCTCGTCAGGGGCAATCCGACCTCCGAGTCGAGGGCGCGGGCCAAGGCCGCGAGACCATCCGGGCGCACGGTGCACAAGAGCTCGTAGTCCTCGCCGCCCGTGGCCGCCGCCTCGAGGGCATCGATGTCCGCAGCCGCGCAGACCTCCCGCGTGGCGCCGCATAGAGGGATCCTCTCCACGTCGATTCGGATCGAGACACCGCTCGCCCGCGCCAGGTGGCCCGCGTCCCGGAGCAGCCCGTCGCTCACGTCGATGCAGGCCGTGGCCGCGCCGCTGGCGCCGAGGATCGTGCCGGCGGCCAGGCGTGGCACCGGGGCGAGGTGGCGCAGCGCGACTTCCCTCGCGGCGCCGTCCAGGGTCGTCCCGGGAGTGGCGGCATCCAGCACGGCGAGGCCGGTGGCCGCGGCTCCCAGGTCTCCGGTGACGCACAGCGCGTCTCCGGGACGGGCTCCGTCCCGGGTCAGCAAATGCGACGGCTCCACCTGGCCGAGCAGGCAGATGTCCAACGACAGGCGTTCCGGAGCAAGGGCCGTGTTGCCTCCAGCGACGGCGGCGCCGGCTTCCCCGAGGGCTTCGGCCAGACCGGCATAGAGATCCTCGAGCGCCTCCGCCTCGGTTGCGGCGGGTGCGGACAGGGAGACCAGGGCGAAACGTGCCCGCCCGCCCATGGCGGCGATGTCGCTGAGGTTCACCGCCGCCGCGCGGCGCCCGATGCCGCGAAACCCGGCCTCGGGAAGCCCGGGGAGAGAGCGGGAGCCACGGAAATGTACGCCGTCGATCAGCGTATCGCAGGTGGCGAGGAGCAGTCGGCCGGCCGGCCAGTCGATCACCGCCGCGTCGTCGCCGATGCCCCTGAGCAGGCCGTCGGCGTCTCTCCTGGTCGCGGACGCGAGTCGTTCGATCAGGCCGGTTTCTCCGATGTCCGTCAGCCTCATTGTGGCCCCCGTTCTAACAAGACAGGGTTCCCCTTGTAAACGAACAACGATGTTGAAAACAGGTGCGAGCCGTGGGAAAATCGGAAAATCTGAAGCGAGAGGGCAACAAACAGTCAGGTATTGCATGCGGCGGCCAGGCATTTTCCGTCGCAACCAAGGAGCAGCGATGCACGACAGGTCATTCCTTGCGATCTCCCTGGCGGCTGTCTTGGGTTGCCTGGTTTGCTGCGAGAGCAACGAGCCCAACCTGAATCTGGGTACCGACGCTGACACGGACGCTGACACGGACGCTGATACCGACGCCGATACCGACGCTGACACCGACGGTGACACGGACGCCGACGCCGACGCCGACACGGACGCCGACGCCGACGCCGACACGGACGCCGACGCGGACGCCGACGCGGACTCGGACGGCGACACGGACGTGCCGGAGTGCATCGACCAGGACTCGGACTGGTGGTGCCTCCCCCTGGACTGCGACGACGACAATCCGGACGTCAATCCGGGCGAGACAGAAACCCCGGGGAACTCCATCGACGACAACTGCAACGGCCAGACCGACGAGGAGAGCTACCTGAACATGGATCTGGACAGCGATGGGTTCACGCCCAACGAAGGCGACTGCATGGACATTGGCGAGGGCGCCGAGTTCGTGAACCCGGACGCCATCGAGGTCCCGGACGACAACGTGGACAACAACTGCAACGACGCGACAGACGAGGGGTGCACGTGCACACCGGCCACGGGGCAGACACTGGCAGCGATGGCCTGCGCCGCCGAGATCAACTGCTATGCGACCCCGGTTGTGCTGAACACCCACAACGTCTCTTCGCCTTCCGGGGACAACATCGGCACTGCGTGGAACGCGGTCAGCCACTTCGGCAGCGCGGGCAACGACATCTCGCCCAGGGCCGGTGCCTCCTACTCGCTGATGGCCTCGGGCCCGGCCACCGGGACCTCCCATTCGACCGATCTGTCGGGCGGTAGCTCGGCGGCCGATCCGTACGACGTGGGAACGGTAATGTACGACCAGGTCGAATGGACCCTCAACATGACGGCACCGTCCAACGCGGTGGGCTTCTCCATTGACTACATTTTCTTCTCGGAAGAATACGACGAGTATGTCGGTTCTTCGTTCAACGACAAGTTCTACATCTTCCTGCAGGCGCCCACCACCACGGGAAACGTGAAACAAATCATCAATTTCACGTCCTGCCGGGACCAGTCCTCGAGCAGCTACTACGACTTCATCAGCTCGGCGTGCTCGAGCCATCCTTACAACCACTGCTGCTACATCGCGATCAACACCGCGCTCAGCGAGTGCTGCTGGTA
>CAYZAI010000033.1:14786-20120 GCA_964476305.1 uncultured Myxococcales bacterium | reverse complement strand
CGTCGCTCGGGTGGATCAGAGCTTCAGTGGTGGGTGCGTGTCAAGGGCCGTGGCGCGTCCGTTTCGCGTCGTGCCCGTTCTCCCTGGGCACGGGCCGAGAAAAAATCGAAAAAAACGGCTTCGGATGGTTTTCTTTCCCCGCCGCGTGTGGCAGAAAAAACCGCCTCGAAACACACGACACAAGGAGGTTCGTGATGCCGAATTTCGCACGCCCGAATACCGATCTGGACCGGGAAGGCTTCCTCGTCCGCGCGCTGGAGACCGGCCGGGGCGATCTCGCCGCGGGGCGGAGCTACGTGAACAAGGAGACGCTGGACGACATCGCGGCGTTCCTGTCGGACTTCCGTCCCGCCGTGCGGGCCGGGACCGAGAAGCTGAGCGCGCGCTCCAAGGAATCGCGCGAGGCGGGCGCGGCGGTCGAGAAGGTCAGTGTGTACTGCCGCGACATGTGGGAGGGGATCAAGCGCCGCACGGCCCGCGAGGGGCAGCCGGCCGAGGTGCTGACCTTCTACGGGCTCCCCCTGAACGGCGAGGTGCCCAAGCCCGGCGGCCGCGAGGCGTGGATGGCCCTGGCCGACCAGATCGTCGCGGGCGACGCCAAGGCCGCCACAGCCGGCTACGCGCCCATGGCGAACCCGAACGCCGCCGAGCTCGCGGCCGTGGTCGCGGCCGCGCGGACCGAGCAGGCCGACGTCGCGGCGGCCGACCGCGGGTACGACTCGGCCCAGGCGGCGGTGGAGTCGATGCGGGCGCGGGCGGACGAGCTGGTGGACGACGTGATGGCCGAGCTCAGGTTCCGCCTGCACAAGCTGGACGGACCGAGCCAGCGCCGCGTCATGCGCACCTACGGCGCGCGGTACGCCTACCTCAAGGGCGAGCCCGCGGACGCCGACGACGCGACTGCCGCGGCGACCGCCGGGTGAACTACACACCCGCGCTCCACGCGGACCCCGAAGGACGAAACCTGCCCGCCCGCATCACCCTACCCCCCACACCCCCCTTCCTGCGAGGAAGGGGGGCTCGGAGAAAAAACGGATCTCCCCCTTCCCTCGCAGGGAAGGGGGCAGGGGGGATGGGGAGCCGATCGCCGGAGGCTGCGGTTTCTTGGCAGCCGCCCTTTCCCGCAACTATCCGTAAAAACGCGTCTTTTCGCCTCCCGGAAGCCGGTCTGACTCCAGTCAGGGTCGGTTTTCGGGCCTCGGAAGAGGGGTCTGACTCCAGTCAGGGTCGGTTTTCGGCGATGCGCATCGATGTCTGCGGGAGTGGGCGTGGGTACGCCTCGCCGAAAAGGTGGTCCGACTCCAGTCAGGGCACTCGTCGGGGCCGGCGAAGGGGTCCGACTCCAGTCAGGGCACCTTCACGGGGCCGAAGAGGTGCTCCGACTCCAGCAGCGGCCGATATCGGCGATCCGGATCGACCTCCACGCTGGCAGAGGTCGATGTCCATCGCGGGAAACGGGGTCTGGCTCGAGTCCGGGCTCCCGGTCGGAACGGGGCATCGGCCCCCTCCTAATCCGCGGCATCCCGTGCTAGAAGGAAGCGCATGGACGCCGAAGGAGCGGCAATGGACGGATCGCGGGCGCCGGACACGGAGCGGGCGGAGCCCTTGTTCCTGCGGGCCTGCCACGGCGAGCCCGTGGAGCGCACGCCCGTGTGGCTCATGCGCCAGGCCGGGCGCTACATGGCCGAGTACCGCGCCCTGCGCGAGGCGCACGACTTCCTCTCGCTGTGCCGCACCCCGGAGCTGGCGGCCCGCGTCACGCTCCAGCCCGTCGAGCGCTTCGGCATGGACGCGGCGATCCTGTTCTCGGACATCATGATCCCCCTGCCCGCCATGGGCGCGGACGTGACCTTCGATCCCGGCCCGGTGGTGGCGCGGCCGGTTCGGGATCGCTCGGACATCGCGGCGCTGCGCATCCCGGACCCCGCCGCGGACCTGGGCTTCGTGCTCGAGGCCGTGTCGCAGATTGTCCATGCCCTGCCGCCGGGCGTGCCGCTGATCGGCTTCGGCGGCGCGCCGTTCACGCTGCTGGCCTACCTGGTCGAGGGCCGGGGCTCCAAGACATGGCTGGCCCCCCGGGCCATGCTGCACTCGGATCCGGACGGTGCGGAGATGCTGCTGGATCGGCTGGTGGAGACGCAAGCCGCGTTCCTCGCGGCCCAGATCGACGCCGGCGCCCGGGCGATCCAGATCTTCGACAGCTGGGGCGGCGTGCTGCCCCGGGACCAGTTCGAGCGCTTTGCGGCAGAGCCCCTCGCGCGGCTGATCGGGCGGATCCGCCGGCCCGGCGTCCCGGTGATCCTCTACGTGCGGGACGCGGCCCACGTGCTCGACCTGCTCGCGGCCACCGGCGCGGACGTGATCTCCGTGGACGAGAAGCTGCCCCTCGATCGCGCCGCGAGGCTGATCGGTCCCGGGCCGGCGCTCCAGGGCAACCTGGATCCGGCGCTGCTGCTCGGCCCGCCCGGGCGCGTCGCCGAGGGCGTGGCCGCGGTGCTCCGCGCCGCGCCGCGAGGTCGCGGCCACGTGTTCAACCTCGGCCACGGCGTGCCGCCCCAGACCCCGAACGACAACGTCGAGCTCGTGCTCCGCGAGGTCCGGAGGCTATCGTCCACCGGGAGCGGCCGATGACCGCGGACCCGCGATTCCTCGAGCTGGTGACGCCGGAGCTGCTGGCGCGCCACGATCGCCCCGGACCCCGCTACACGTCGTACCCCACGGCCGTGGAATTCGCCGGGGACTTCACCGAGGCCGACTACCGCGAGCGCCTGTTCGAGGCCGATCATCGGGCCGGGGAGCCGCTCTCGCTCTACGTGCACGTGCCGTTCTGCCCGCGGCGCTGCGCCTTCTGCGGTTGCCACTCCCTGGGAGCGGCGGGCCCGGGCCAGTGCGACGACTACCTGCTGCGCGTCTACCGGGAGCTGGATCTGCTGGCCGCGGCCCTGCCCGCCCGGCGGCGGGTCGTGCAGTACCACTGGGGCGGCGGCACGCCCACCACCCTCGACCTGGCGCAGATGGAGGCGCTCCACGGCCGGGTGGCCCGCTACTTCCAGCTGACGCCCGACGTCGAGGCCGCGGTGGAGATCAACCCCCAGGCCACCAGCGCCGTGCAGCTCGAGCTGCTCCGGCGCCTGGGCTTCAACCGGCTGAGCTTCGGCATCCAGGACCTCGACGCCGACGTGCTCGCGGCCAGCGGCCGGGAGATGGACGTCCGCCGGGCCCTCGGCCTGCTCGACCGGGCCCGTGAGCTGGGCTTCGCCTCGATCAATTTCGACCTGATCTACGGCCTGCCCCGCCAGACCCTCGAGAGCTTCGGCGCGACCCTCGACCGGGTGGTCGGCCTGCAGCCCGACCGGCTGGCGATCTACTCCTTCGCCCACCTGCCCCGGATCCGCCCCAACCAGCGCGCCATGGACCAGGCGCTCCTGCCTGGCCGCGAGCTGAAGTTCGCCCTGTTCGCCCTGGCGATCCGGCGGCTGCTCTCCGCTGGCTACGTCCAGGTGGGCATGGACCACTTCGCCCTGCCCGGCGACGAGCTGGGCCGGGCCGCGACCGAGGGCCGGCTGTTCCGCAACTTCATGGGCTACACGGTCCACCGCGCACAGGACATGGTGGGCGTCGGCCTGTCCGCCATCGGCTCCGTGGCCTCGGCCTTCTGCCAGAACCACAAGGAGATCGCGTCCTACGTCGCGGCCCTCGACGCCGGCCGCTTCCCGATCGAGCGCGGCCTGCGCCTGAGCGAGGACGATCGGATTCGCCAGCTGGCCATCACCGAGCTGATGTGCAACTTCCGGCTCGACTTCGCCGCCCTCGGCGCGCGCTTCGGCATCGACGCCGCCGCCTACTTCCAGGCCGAGCAAGCGGCCCTGGCAGCGCCGGACGGACCCGTGGATCACGGTTTCGCCACGGTCTCGCCCGCGGGCATCGAGGTCACGCCGCTGGGCCGCCTGTTCGTCCGCAACATCTGCATGGTCTTCGACCGCTACCTGGGCAAGGCCGGCGACCGGCCGGCCTTTTCCCGCACCGTCTGATGGCCGGCGGGGCGGACACGGCCCGCGACGGGGTGCTGCTGCTCGGCATGGGCGGGCCATGGGCGCCGGGCGACGTGAAGCCGTTCCTGCTGGCGGTCCTCGGCGATCGGAAGGTGATCCGCTTCCCGGGCGGCCCGGCGCTGCAGGGTGCCTGGGCGCGGCTGCTGGCCACCGTCAGATCCCGGGTCGTACGCTCGCGCTACGCGACCATCGGGGGAGGCTCCCCGCTGCTCCACTGGACCCGGCTCCAGGCCGCGGGGCTCTCGCGGGCCATGGGCGGGACGCCGGTCGAGGTGGCGATGCGCTACGCGTCGCCGCGGGCGGACGAGGCCGTACCCCGGCTGGCCGCCGCGGGCTGCCGGCGGCTCCTGCTGCTGCCCCTCTATCCCCAGCGATGCGGCGCCACCACGGGCACGAGCCTGGACGACGCCCGAGACGCGGTGGCGCGCCACGACCCCGACCTGGAGGTCATCGAGGTGCGCTCGTTCCACGACGATCCGGCCTACGTCCGGGCCGTGGCCGCGAGGGTCCGCTCCGGCCTCGCGGAACTGGCCGGTACCGGGGCCGATCGACCGTTCGTGCTGTTCTCGGCCCACGGCGTCCCCGAGCGGGTCGAGCGCGGCGGCGACCCTTACATCTCCGAGACGCGGCGGACGGTGGAGCTCGTGGTGGACGAGCTGAAGGGGGAAATCGCGGACAACGGCCTGTCGTTCCAGAGCCGGGTGGGGCCCGTGCGCTGGGTCGGCCCGTCCACCGCCGACGAGATCCGCCGCCTCGGCCGCGAGGGCGCCTCCGCGGTGCTGGTCGTGCCGATCTCCTTCGTCTCGGACCACATAGAGACCCTGCACGAGATCGACATCGAGCTGGCCGCGCTGGCCAGCCGGGCCGGGATCCCGCGCTTCGGCCGCGCCCCGTCCCTGAACGACGGCTCGGACTTCGTCGCCGCCCTGGCCGGCGTCGCCACCCGGGCCCTGGAAGAACGGGGTGCGCCCGATGTCTGAGATCGTGATCGTCGGCGGGGGCGTCTCCGGCCTGGCCGTGGGCTTCGAGCTGCTGGAGGCCGGGGTCGATCCGCGGGACCTGCTGGTGATCGAGGGCTCAGCCCGACCCGGCGGGCACATCCGCGCCGAGCGCGCCGAGGGCTTCACGGTAGAGGCCGGCCCCAATGGCTTCCTGGACAACTCTCCGCCCACCCTGGCGCTGGTGGAGCGGCTGGGGCTGGGACCGCGCCTCTACCCCAGCGACGAGAGCGCTTCCGTCCGCTTCCTTTTCTCCCGCGGGCGGTTGCGGCGCGTGCCCACCG
>CAYZAI010000033.1:0-14776 GCA_964476305.1 uncultured Myxococcales bacterium | reverse complement strand
CCGGCGGGATGCTGACCTCCGGGCTGCTGACCCTGCCCGGCACCCTGCGCGTCTTCGCCGAGCCGCTGATCCCGAAGGGCGGCACCCCCGACGAGAGCGTCTTCGACTTCGCCGCGCGGCGCATCGGGAAGGCCGCGGCCGCGGGGCTGGTGGACGCCATGGTCTCGGGGGTCTTCGCCGGCGACGCCCGCGCGCTGGAGCTTCGCGCCGCCTTCCCGAAGATGGCGGCGATGGAGAGCGAGCACGGCGGGCTGGTCAAGGCGATGATCGCCCTGAGGAGGAAGCGCAAGCGGGAAGGCGCGACGAACGCCGGGGGAGGACCGTCCGGGCCGTCGGGCCGGCTGACGTCCTTCGTCGATGGCTTCGAGGAGCTGCCGCGGGCCCTGGCCGATCGCCTCGGATCCTGCCTGCGCCTCGGCGCGCCGGTGGAGTCGGCGGAGGCCGCCGGGGACGGATGGACAGTGCGGCTGCGCGGCGGCGAGGCACTCGACGCCCGGGCCGTGGTGCTGGCCTGCCCCGCGCCCGTCGCCGCCGAAGTGCTGGCCGGGATCGACGCGCGGCTCGGTGAGGAGCTTCGCGCCATCCCCCTGGCGGGCATCGCGGTGGCGGCCACGGCCTACGACGCCGGCGAGGTGGACCTCGACCTGACCGGGTTCGGCTTCCTCGCGCCCCGGGGCCAGGGCTTGCGCAGCCTGGGCTGCTTGTGGGACTCGTCGATCTGGCCGAACCGCGCCCCGGAGGGCTGCGCGCTGCTGCGTACCATGGTCGGCGGCGTCCGCGATCCCGAGGCGGTGGACCTCCCCGACGGCGAGCTCCTCGCCATCGTCGCGGCGGATCTCGAGCGGGCCATGGGCCTGACCGCGCGGCCGGTCTTCACCCGGGTCTTCCGCCACAGGCAGGGCATCGCCCAGTACCCGCCCGGCCACACCGCCAGACTGGAGCGCCTGCGCGGGCTGCTGGCAAGGCACCCGGGGCTGCTGCTCTCGGGCAGCTC
Organism: uncultured Myxococcales bacterium; assembly: GCA_964476305.1. Taxonomy (GTDB): domain Bacteria; phylum Myxococcota_A; class Polyangia; order JAAYKL01; family JAAYKL01; genus CAYZAI01. Next base: position 13,782 of record CAYZAI010000033.1, on the reverse strand, counting down.
CTACGGCGGGATCAGCGTCAACGCCTGCGTGGCCGAGGCCCCGGACGTGGCTCGCCGGGCGCTGGCGGCGATCGGCCGGCGTGTTTGACCCGGCCGCGGCGTCGCGGCTAGAGTGGCGTTGAGGAGGAAAAGATGGGAACGAGACGAAACCCCGCCACGGTGGGAATCACCGCGCTGCTCGCGCTGCTCGCGGCCTGCGAGTCCGGTGGTGTCCCCACGCTGCCGGATGCCGGAGATACCGACGCCGACACCGACGCCGACTCGGATGCCGACACCGACTCGGATGCCGACACCGACGCCGACACCGACGCCGACACCGACACCGACACGGACACCGACTCGGACACCGACTCCGATGCGGACACCGATGCCGACTCGGACGCCGACGCCGATACCGACGCCGATACCGATGCGGACGCCGACGCGGATACCGACACCGACACGGATACGGACACCGACACCGACACCGACGCCGACTCGGACACCGACTCCGATGCGGACACCGATGCCGACTCGGATACGGACACCGGCACGGAAACGGGCACGGGCACCGGCGAGCCCATCGGCCGCTACCTGGTCAGTATCGACAACGGCACGGATCCCATCCGCCTGCTCAAGATCGACCTCGAGACCGGCGCCGGCACCGAGGTCTGCACGCTGCCCGCCCCCTACGGCGGCTACAGCTACAACTCGCTGACCTTCAACCGCTCCGGCCTGCTCTTCGCCCATTGCCGCGGGCTGGCCGGCGAGGTCTCGCAGATCCACCGCATCGACCCGTGCACCTGCGCCGTCACCGTGCTCGGCGACTCGGGCTACTCGTCCATCCCGGGCATCACCGCGGACCGCGACACCGGGCTGTTCGGCATCGAGACCGTCTCGGACCTGTTCCTGACCATCGACACCTCGACCGGGGCCGGCACGGAGATCGGCGGCCTGGGCGTGGACTTCGGCACCTCGGGCGCCACGTGGTCGGACGCGGACGACACGGTCTTCGGCATCAACGGCACGGACAACGGCCTGTACGTCATAGACCCCGACGACGGCCAGGCCGTGTTCGTCGTCACCATCACCGGCGTGACCTTCGGCACCGTGGGCGTCGAGCTCAACCCCTACGACGGCGTGATCTACGCCTGCACCAGCGATAAGATCCTGTACTCCATCGATCCCGTCACCGGCGTGGCCACGGCCATAGGCACGGGCATGGGGCACCAGACGTCCTGCTCGAACCTCGGCGCCCCCTGGACCGAGGTCGCCTGCCTCGAAGCCATCTGAGCCGCGGGCGGCCGACCCGGCACCCGGCTGTCAGTGTCGGCAGAACAAATCAGTAGAAAAACCTACCAATAAATCGCTATAGTGGTAAGATATCTTACCAGTATAGCCTGTGCCACACGGCGGCAAAGGAGCGCGGAACGATGATGACGACGAAGGAAGCCATCCAGGGCATCATCCTCGATTTCCGCGAGCAACCGCTCGAGACGGGAGTGCCCAGGCGCCTGCGAGTCGAGCTGCTCAGGAACAAGGCCGCGGTTCTCGTGGGAGTGCGCCGCGGCGGCAAGTCGACGCTGATGTTCCAGCTCGTGCAGCGGCTGCTCGACGGTGGCGTGCCGCGGCAGAACATCCTCTACCTGAACTTCTTCGACGATCGGCTCCACGGCCTGGACGGCGGCAACATCGGCCTGGTTACCGAGGCCTACTACGGCCTCCACCCCGAGAAGAAGGGCACCGAGACGGTGTACTGCTTCTTCGACGAGATCCAGGCCGTCGACGGCTGGGAGCCGTTCGTCGATCGCCTGCTGCGCACCGAGGACTGCCGGATCTGCCTCACCGGCTCGTCCTCGGCAATGCTGTCGCGGGAGATCGCGACCCAGATGCGCGGGCGGTCGCTCTCGTGGGAGGTCTTCCCGTTCTCCTTCCGGGAGTTCCTGAGCCACGAGGGGATCGACGCGGACGGACCACTGTCGACGAAGCGGCGCCTGCTGGTGCAGCGCGCCTTCGAGCGCTTCCGGGAGACCGGCGGTTTTCCGGAGGTGGCCGGCTTCGACCGCCGGCTGCGGATCGGCACCCACCAGGAGTACTTCCACTCCATCCTGTTCAGGGATCTGGTGGAGCGTCACGACGTCTCGCACCCGCGGGCGGTGGTGGACCTGGCGCGCCGCCTGGCGGAGAACACGGCGTCGCTCCATTCGGTGAACAGCCTCACCGGGTACCTCAAGTCCCTCGGGCACAAGATCCCCAAGGCGTCGGTGTCGGACTATCTCCAGTGGCTCGAAGACGCGTACTTCCTGTTCTTCCCGAGGATCTACGACACCTCGCTGGCGCGGGCCAATGTCAACCCGAAGAAGGCCTACTGCGTCGATCACGCGCTGGTGGCATCCGTTTCACCCGGGATCCTGCACAACTCCGGGCACCTTCTCGAGAACCTCGTCTTCGTCGCGCTCAGGCGGCTGCACCCGGAGGTCCGGTACTACCGGACGGGCAACGGGCGCGAGGTGGACTTCATCGTCCCGGAGCGCGGCCGGGTCCGGCACCTGGTCCAGGTCTGCGAGTCGCTCGCCGATCCGGGGACCCGCAAGCGGGAGGTGGGCGCCCTGTCCCGCGCGATGGACGAGCTCGGCCTGAAGCGCGGCACGATCGTGACCGCGGGCGAGCAGGAGCAGGTCGCCGTCGACGCGGGGATCATCGAGGTCACGCCGGCGTGGCGCTTCCTGCTCGATCTGCCGGACTCGTCGATGTAGCGGGACGCTTGGCCACGCGCGGATTGCGGCTTCCCGGACGGGGCTTTCTGATTCCCGTGCCTACCTGCTGTTTTTGATTGTCACTCGGTCCTGGGCAAGGAGATCGGTTCCGGCAGGACGTTCGGACCGGCGGGCGGCGCGGCGGACTCCAGCCGGGCGCGGGCGCGGGACAGGCGGGTGCGGGCCTTTGGGTCGTCGATCAGCCCGTCGGCCTCGGCCAGATCCTCGGCGGCGCGCTTCGGGCGTCCGGTGCGCAGCGCTGTCACGGCCCGTCGCAGCAGCGCCTCGCCGACCACGGCCCGGGCCAGGGGTGGCCGTTCGCAGATCTGCAGCGCCAGCCTTCCGCGGGCCACCGCCCGGTCCAGGTTGCCCGAGTCGAACGCCTCGAGCGCAGCCCGCTCCTCGTCGGCGCCGTCCGGGCAGGCCGCGGCCGAGCGGGCGGCCAGTTCCCGCCAGGGCGCGATGGAGAGATCGGTGCGCTGGCCGTTGACGAACTCGCGGGGCGGATCGAGGGGATCGTCGATGCGCACCCTGGCGCCGTCGAGGCTCCAGCCCACCTCCGCGGCGCCGCCGGCCCGCGGCCCGTCCGCGCCGGCCAGCAGCGGATCCGACGGAAGCGCCATCGGCACGGCCACGGCCCCGGCCACCAGCCCGAGGGCACAGCCGAGCCAGAAACCGCCGCCCCTGAGCGGCCGCCACCAGCCGAGGCCAAGGGCCGAGAGCAACAGGGCCGGGTCCCACAGGCGCGGCGACAAGCCGCGGGGAGCCAGCAGCACCGAGGCCGCCACGCCCGCAAAGCCGAAAGACGCCCCGGCGACCACCGCCAGCGACTCGCGGGCAATCCGGCGCCTCCCGGCCCGCCACTGTAGGATTCCCCGTGCGAGCCCCGCTGCCAGCAGCACCGCCGCCACCAGGCCGATCACCCAAAACCGGTCCACCTCCGCGACCCGTTCGAGGATCCCGGCCGCGACCCCGGCCGTCGTCGGATGCCCGTCCATTCCCCCTTTGTGTACCACGTCCGAAGCGGGAACGATCCTCCGCTTGTTTCCTCTCGCCGGTCTGTATATTGTTGCGCCGATGACGAGCATCATCCCCCCGGGCGGCACCGGTGTCAGCGACACCGCGGTGGTCTACGCCGAGAGCGGGGCCCCGTTCGTCGAGGAGCAGCGCATCCAGCTCCACGTGGCCGAGGGGCTCGACAAGGGCATGACCGCGCTCTTGCCCGATTGCGGCCTGATCGTCGGCTCGTCGTCCAAGGCCGGCTTCAGCCTGCGCGATCCCTCGGTCTCGCGCTCCCACGCGGAGCTGGTCCCGCTGCCCGAGGGCATCCGCGTTCGCGACCTGCAGAGCACCAACGGCACGGTAGTGGCAGGGCACCGCATCAACGAGGCCGTCGTCCCCGTCGGCTCCACGCTCGTGCTGGGCAAGACCCGCGTCGAGCTGGTTCGCGTCATCGAGCGCATGCCCCTGCAGATCTCCCGCCGCCGCCGCTTCGGCGATCTGATCGGCCAGGCCCCGACGATGCGCCAGATCTTCGCCCTGCTCGAGCTGGCCGCCGAGTCGAGCGTCACGGTGCTGCTCGAGGGCGAGACCGGCACCGGCAAGGAGCTCGCCGCCCGGGCGATCCACACCCATTCGCCTCGCAGCCGGGAGTCGTTCCAGATCATCGACTGCGGCGCGGTCTCGCCCACGCTGATCGAAGCCGAGCTGTTCGGCCACGTGCGCGGCTCCTTCACCGGGGCCGACCGCGATCGGGCCGGCGCCTTCGAGCTGGCCCACCGCGGCACTCTCTTCTTCGACGAAATCGGCGAGCTGCCCCTGGCGCTCCAGCCCAAGCTGTTGCGCGCCCTCGAGGCCCGCGAGGTGCGTCGCATCGGCGGGTCGGCGGTGATCCCGGTGGACGTGCGCTTCGTGGCCGCCACGAACCGCAGCCTGGCCGAGGAGGTCAAGCGCGGCCGGTTCCGGGAGGACCTGTTCTACCGGCTCAACGTGTTCCGCGTTACGCTGCCGCCGCTTCGGGAGCACCGCGAGGACATCCCGATCCTGGTCAAGAGCTTCCTCGACATCCACGGCGGCGCCGCCCTTCCCGAGGATCTGATGGAGCGGATGCAGCAGCACGACTGGCCCGGCAACGTCCGCGAGCTGCGAAACGCGGTGGAGCGGGCGATCATCCTCGGGCGCGGTGACGAACCCGGGCGCGGCGGGCAGAGGCCGACCGACCGGACCGCCGACGGCGACAGCGCGCCGCTGCGGATCGACGCCTCCCGGTCGTTCAAGGATGCCAAGGCCGAGCTCGTCGCCGTCTTCGAACGGACCTACATAGAGCAGGCCCTGGCCCGCACCGCGGGCAACATCTCGGCCGCGGCCCGGGATTCCGGGATCGACCGCAAGCATCTCGAGCGGCTGATCCGCAAGCACGGCATCCAGCCCCGCCACGGGTAGCCCTGGCGACGGCTCTTCGCGGCCGTCGCGGCCGCGCACGACAATTCGCGACAATTCGGTTTGATTGCCGGTGGCCGGGGAGCTAGAATCCGCCCGTCCACGGACCCTGCCGAGGAGGTGACCCGTGAAGATCGGCGACGTCATGAACCGGACCCCGACCACGATCCGACACGAGGCGACATTCCACGAGGCCGCGACCCTCGTCTCCCGCTCCCAGACGAGCGACCTGATGGTGGTCGACGACACCGGGATGTTCGTCGGCGTGCTCTCGGAGGGGGACCTGATCCGGGCGGCCCTGCCCGACTACAACGATCTGGTCCGTGACGGGGCCTCCCTGGCCGGCGCCTGGAAGGTCTTCCTCGAAAACGGGGCCGAGCTCGCCCGAAAACCCATCGAGGGCCTGGTGATCACCGCTCCGCTGACCTTCTGCTCGGATGACGAGCTGCTGAAGGCCGCTTCCGCCATGATCAACAAGCAGATCCGGGTGCTGCCGGTGGTGGACGGCGGCAGGCTCGTGGGGACCATTTCCCGGGGCGATCTCTGCCGCGCCGTCCTCGGCGGCTGACGCCGCCCGGCACGGGCCTCCGGCGCGGGCACGACACCGGGCTTCGGAGGCCGACTTCGGCTGGTCAAGTTCGGACGTTGCTGCTAGTATTCGCCCCGCGAGCTGGCGGTAGCGAGCGGTGCCGCCGCCGGCCAGGAGAGGAACTCGGTGGACTGCATCCTCTGCGGCAGGCGTTTCGATCCCGGCGCCACGGTCTGTGGCGGGTGCGGCTGGAACCTGGACGCCCTGCATGGACCGCTGGCGGGATATCGCCCCGGCGAGCTGGTGCGCGGCCGCTACGAGGTGGAGGCTCCTCTCGGCGTGGGACGCCTCGGCGCCGTCTTCAAGGCCATCGACGTAGGCGGCGACAACCCGGTCGCGGTGCGGGTGATCCACCCCGCGCTGGTCCCCGATGAGGAGGCCGGGCGGAGGTTTCTCAAGGGCGTGCGGTCCCTGATCCGCATCGGGCACCCGTTCATGAACCGCGTGCTCGACGTCAACTGCGAGGGCAACCGCTACTTCGCGGTCTATGCCTTCGTGGACGGCGTGCCTCTCAGGGATCTGATCGAGAGCCGCAAGAACCAGGGGCGGTCGTTCACCGTCGACGAGACCGTACCGATCCTGATGCAGGTGGCCCAGCTGTTCATGGAGGGTGATCTCGCCTGCCATGGCTCCCTGTCCCCGGAGAACATCGCGATCCTGCCCGAGCACATCAAGGTGCTCGACGCGGGGCTGGCGACGTTCCTGCCGGCCGCGGCCGTGGCCTACCGCCTGGCTTCGCGAAGAAGGGTCCGTGCCTGGATCGCCCCCGAGTTGCGCCGCGGGCATCCGCCGGATGCCCGCTCGGACGTCTTCGCGTGCGGCGCGCTCCTCGGCGAGATGCTGACCCAGGTCGCTTTCGACGGGCGCCCCGAGATCTTCGTCGAGATGGACCCCGGCCTGCCGACCGCGGTTGACGCGGTGCTGCGTCGCGCCCTGCTGGCCGATCCCCGCGGGCGCCACGCGGACCTGCGCGAGCTGATCGAGGCCCTGCGCGACAGCGGCGGCCCGTCGGTGGTGGCGCCGGTCCCCGTCCCCGCGCCGAGGAAGGGAGCGCCCGTCGCCGACGAGGAACAGCCCCTGCTGCTGGCACCGGAGCCCCGGCCACCGGCACCGACAAAGACCTTCGATTGGGACACCGGCCCCGAGATGACGATGCAGGTCTCGATGGCCGACGTGATCCGCGCCCACGCCGAGCAGCGCAGCCCCGGCTCTTCTGTCGAGACGCCGCTGCCGCTCGTTCGGACCAGCCGGACGCCGCCGGCCCCTCGGGCACCTGCCGCGCTCCCGAGCGTGCCGCCCCCCGCGCCACCTCCCCGGCGCCCCAGCACCGTGCCTCCGCCGCCGGCGGTCCAGAAGCGGGACGCCGACACCGTACCCCCGCCGTCCCGTCAGGCAAGGCGGCCGCCGTTCGTGGCCCCGCCGCCGGTCAAGCGCTCGGCCACGCTGCCTCCGCCCCCGATCGCCTCCCCGTCCCAGCCGGCGATCGCGCCGCGCCGGCCCCAGCCACTGCGCCGGGACAGCATCCCGCCCTCGGTCTTCGGCGGCGAACGCGCGGCCCAGCCACCCGTCGCCGTGCGCGCCGACGCACCCGGTCGCGGTTTCAGATCGCCACCCGAGGTGACCCAGGAGATCGATCTCGAAGCGCTCGAACCCGCCACCGGTGCCAACCGGCGCGAGGTCACCCAGGAGATCGACACCCGGATGATCGAACCCGTCGATCAGGCGAGCCTGCAGTCGGCCGTGGCCAAGCTGGAGGCCGAGGCGATCTTCGCGGAGCGCGCCTCCACCGAGGAGCTTATCAAGCACGCCGGGCGCCTCGACGGTGTCGATCCGCGGTTCGTGCGGGCGGCCCATGCCAACGAGGCAGAGCGCCGCGGCGGCCATGCGAAGAAGGCCGCCGAAATCATCAAGGAGCACGGCGAAGCCCTCGACGGGATCGACCCCAGGCTGCTGCGCGCGGCGGCGCGACTGGAGGAGGCCCAGATCTCCGAGATCACCAACGTCGGCCCCCGTCCCGAGCCCGAGTCCCGGATCGAAGCGAGCGAGACCGAGGACGACTGGCGGGCGCGGATGGCCGCCCAGGCCGACGACTCGGTCATCTCCTTCATCGCCCCGCCGGTGACGGACAGGCCCCACGAGGTGCGCGGCTTCCCGCGCACGGCCCCGCGCAAGCCCCCGTCCGCACCGCCCGTTCTCCGGGGTGCCGAGCCGGTGGCTCCGCCTTCGCCCAGGCCCGCCGGACGACGCCGGGAACCGGCCTCTCGCCGCGCCCTCTACGACGACAGCGGCGAGACCGACGACGAATCACAACCGACGATCATGGCCCGGACATCCAGCCTGCCGCCCCCCCGCGACCAGGTCGCCGTGCTCAGGCGCACCGAGCGCATCGAGACGCTGCTGCCGATCGTCATCGGCCTGCTGCTGGCGACGATGGCGGCGCTGCTGGCCCTGGCGGCGGTCAACTCCTGACGAAGCGCGGCAGGCGCTCGCCGGTGACGGCGAGGTACTCGGAAAACATCTCGGCGGCCAGGCAGGCGTGGGCCGGGAAGACGACCGCGACGTCGCCCACCCGCCATCGATCGGGATCCGGCACCCGGGCCACGGCGTGCTCCTGGGACAGGGCGGTGATCCGGGAACCCGGCTCGGGCACGCCCAGGCCGGTCGCACCCGGCGCGGCGAGCAGGCCGAAGACGCGCTCGCCGTCGAGGGTGAAGCTGTCCTTCGAGAGGTGGACCGCGCCGCCGTGCAGGACGATCTCGCCCCGCCCCGGGTAGGCCCCAACCACCGGGCAGGCCACGGCCATGGCGAGATCCGACGGCGCGCACGAACCGATGGCGAGCTGGGTCGCGTCGAAGAACACGAAGTTGCCGGGCCGGATCTCGTCCGCGCCCGAGAGGTCGCCGGCCAGCGAGCAGCCGGGCGTGTCGCCCACCGAGATCGCCGGTCGCGCGCCCTGCGCCCGCGCCACCTCGTCCGCGAGGCGCCCCATCCTCGCCACGGTCTCGGCGTGGATCTCCCGGACCCGCGCCGGGGAGCCAGCGGCGTAGCTGTGGCCCGCGTGGGTCAGCAGCCCGGCGATGGGCCGCCCCGTGACGGTCCGGACGCGGGCGGCCAGCGCCGTCGCCACGGCCGCCTCGCTCCAGGGGACGCCGGTGCGGCCCTGGCCCGAATCCACCTCAATCCAGACCCGGACAGGATGGTCGAGGCCGGCGAGCGCATCCACGGCGACACCGTTGTCCACCAGCAGGCCCAGAGCGACCCGACCGGCCAGGACGTCGACCTCGGAAAGGCGGCGCGGGTTCAGGGCAAAGGCGATGGTGATGTCGGGAAACCCGGCGTCGGCGAAGTACGCGGCCATCTCCACCGACGAGACCGTGAGGCCGACGATGCCGACCTCGGCGAACAGGCCGCCGATGACCGCGGATTGGTGGGTCTTGAAATGCGGCCGGAAGGCGACCCCCGAGCGGCGGGCCTTGTCGGCCATCCGCCGGATGTTGGTCCGCACCCTGTCCAGGTCGACCAGGCACTTGGGGCTCGTCACCCCGGCCAGGATCTCCTCGAAGCGCCGTGCCGTTCCCGGAACGCTCATTCCGGGCGCTTGCCGATGTCGTAGGCCGCGCCCAGGTCGGCGCCGATCCGCCGGTAGTGCGCCTCGGAGGTCACGTAGGCCAGGGGGTCCAGGCAGTCCACGATCACCTTGCCATCCCCGCCGACCAGCTCTTCCTCGACCTGCACCTCGAGAACCTCGCCGACGAACCACGTGTGGCTGCCGAGCTCCAGTCGGGAGTGCAGCCGGCACTCCGCGACCACCTTGCAGCGCTCGATGACGGGTGCGTCCACCAGGGTCGCGCGGTGCGTCGAGAGGCCCGCACGCGCCAGCTTGTCCGGCACCTTCCTGCCCGAGACGAGGCCGAGGTAGTCCACGTCCGCGGCCAGCTCAGCGCCGGGCACGTTGATCGTGAACGCCCCGCGGGCGCCGATGTTGACGAAGGTCAGCCGGCTCGAGCGCACCGCCACGCCCAGGCAGGGCGGCTTGTGGCTGCACGCCGCGGCCCAGGCCGCGGTCATGGCGTTGGGCGTGCCGTCGTCGTCGTACGTGCCGATCAGCACGGCGGGCATCGGAAACAGCATCGGGCTCGGTCCGAGGAGCTTCTTCATGGATCACCATTCCAGGCCTTCCGGCCGCCGGGGGGGGGGCGAAGGATCAGGTGCTCGTTCCGGTGTCGGTGTCGGTGTCCGTGTCGGCGTCCGTGTCGGTGTCCGTATCGGTGTCGGTGTCGGTGTCCGTGTCCGTGTCGGTGTCCGTGTCGGTGTCCGTGTCGGAATCGGTGTCCGCGTCCCCGCCGGGCCCGAACGTCCGGAAGACGAAGTCACCGTAGTACCCGAAAGTCGAGAGATCGGTCCAGGTCGCGCCCGAGTCTTCCGAGTAGAGCGCCGCCCCCGCGAGGTAGATGTCCGACGCGACGTACATGGCCCAGAAGGCGGTCGCGGACGCCGATGTGTCCGCGGCGGGCGTGTAGACGATCCAGTAGGTCGAGCCCGGCGTGACCGCCTGGTCCCCCATGTCGATGCAGTAGGGGTCGTAGGTCGTCGTGCTGCTGCCGTAGTCCACGTCGGTCGTTCCCGAGGCGAGGACCGTGGACGCCGGCTGGTCCGAGGCATCGGCGCGCAGCTCGATCCCGATCGGGCCGACGGCGCCCCACGACTCGTTGAAGTGGACCTCGATGGCCGAGATCGTGCCCGCGGTCGGGACGAAGGACTGCGCGAGGTACGTCGTGATCGCCGTCGGCCCGAGGCCGTCGTCGCTCTCGAGCTGCGAGACGTCGACCGTTCCCTCGCAGCTGGCCGAGTCGATCTCGGTGTCCGTGCCCGAGTCGGTGTCGGGGTCGGTCCCGCAGTCCACGCCGCAGGGATCCTGGCACTCCTCGACGCAGTACAAGTCCCACTCGTCGGTGCAGCAGTAAGGATCCGCACCCAGGCCGTAGCACACGCAATCCTCGCAGGAGCACCCGCCGCAGCCGGGCAGGGTCGATGTCTGGCACCCGGCGTTGTCCGTGTCGGCGTCCGTGTCGGCGTCCGTGTCCGAATCTGCGTCGGCGTCCGCATCGGCGTCGGCGTCCGTATCCGTGTCGGCGTCCGCGTCGGCATCCGCGTCCGCGTCCGCGTCGGCATCCGCGTCCGCGTCCGCGCCGGTGTCGTTGTCATCGTCATCATCATCGTCGCCCCCGACATGGGCGATCGAGTCGGCGCACCCGAGGGCGAGCGCCGCGACGGCGAAGGCCAGCAGCAGGGGGCGTGTACGGCGAACCATCGGCATCCTCCTTGCGGGCATTTTGCCCGGAATCGACGTATTCCCCTTTATCGCTCATCCGGCCCCGGCCGGCAAGCGGCGGAGCGGCGGTGCAGGCGGGACCTTGCGGTCCGGACCCCATCGCGGCACAATCGGCCCGGAAATCGTCGCCGCGGACGGCGGAGACAGTATCGACCCGATCGAGGTCGACGTGCCCATCATGCTGCAGGCATTGTGACCCGGGCGCCACCGGAAGAACTTGCCCCCGGGCGGCGCGGGTTCTGCTATCATGCCTTCGTACGACATTGCAGGAGGGGACCATGAGACACCCGATGCACCCGAAAGTGATCCTGGTCGCGGTCCTGGCCGCCCTGGCAGTGGGGACCGGAACCGGCTGCGAAAGCGGCGGCGCCCCGAGCCTGCCGGACGGCGGCGACACGGACGCCGACTCGGACACCGACGCCGACGCCGACACCGACGCCGACACCGATACCTTCCCGGCGGGCTGGGAGGACCAGGACGACGACGGCGACTGCATCCCGAACGGCGTCGAGGGCGTCGGCGATCCCGACGGGGACGACATCCCCAACTACCTCGACGAAGACTCCGACGACGACGGCATCCCGGACGCGGACGAGGTCGGGCCCGACTGCTCGGACCCGCTGAACTCGGACGACGACAACCTGTGGGACTTCCTCGACGGCGACTCGGACAACGACGGGATGGGGGACGGCGACGAGCAGGCGCTGGGCACGGATCCCACGGACCCGGACAGCGACGACGACGGCGTCTCCGATCTGATCGAGGTCGTCGCCGGCACGGATCCCCTCGACGACGCGGACAACCCGCAGGCCCACGGCAACTTCGTCTTCCTGGTGCCCTACGAGGAGGACCCGGACCCGCCGGAGGGGGATCTGCGGTTCCAGACCGCCATCTCCAAGGTCGATCTGTACTTCCTCGAGGACATCTCGGTGTCGATGCAGGCCGAACTCCAGTCGATCCACGACAACGTGGTCGGTGTGCTCGAGGAGCTGACCTGTGACCCGGGTGAGACAGCGGTCGGCTGCCCCGCGGACTGCCCGGCGGACTGCGGCGACGAGTCCTGCGATGCCGGCGAGACCGTGACGAACTGCCCGGCGGACTGCCTGGGGTTCTGCGGCGACGGCGTCTGCGTGGGCAACGAGACCCCGGTGCTCTGCCCTGACGACTGCCCGGACGCCATCTGCGGCGACGGCTGGTGCTGCGGGGACGGCGTCTGCGACGGTCTCGAGGATCCCGCGGTCTGCCCCACGGACTGCGCGGGGACCTGCGGGGACGGCATCTGCCACGCCGGGGAGCAGGCCGCGTTCACCGGCTGCATCGTCGACCTGTGGAGCGGCGCGGGCGTGTTCGGCACGGCCAGCCCCAACCAGATCTGCGGCACGGACGCGTCCTGTGACCCGGACGAGGACGGCTCGTTCGTCTACCGCAACCTGCTCGATCTCCAGGCCTCGCCCGAGGCGACGCAGACCGTCCTGCCGTCCTGGTGCTGGGGCGCGCCGTGCTGGGAGCCGCCGCTCGGCGCCCTGTTCTACACGCTGACGGGCTACGGCTCGGTCTCGGCCACGGCGGACGGCTTCACCATGCCGCCGCTGGCGGTTCCCGAGGCGCCCGGCTGCACCGGTGACCGCTGGGGCTACCCCTGCTTCCGCTCCGACACGTTGCCCATCGTCGCGCTGATGGGCGACGAGCCCTTCCGCGAGTGCTACCTGCCCGACGGCGCCTCCCAGGGGGATTGCCTGGACGCCAAGTCCACCCTGATGACCACCCCGGACTTCCCCATCGTGGCGGGCGCGGTCAACGCCTTCGGCGCCAAGGTGGTGGGCATCATGGGCCAGATGAACGCCACCAACACGACGCTGGTCACGGCCGACATGTCGACGCTGTGCGAGCAGACCGGCTCCGTGGACGGCGACGACAACCCCTTCGTCTTCTCGGGGGCGGACGCCGAGGCCGCCGACGCCATCGCCGCGGGGATCAAGACGCTCACCACCACCATCACGCTCGACATGCTGCCCGAGGCCATCGACGACGGGGCCGACACGGTGGAGGCCGTGATCGCCTTCGTCGATCGGCTGGAGGTCTTCACCCCGGGCACGGCCGAGTGCGTGGACTGGCCCGAGCTGGCCGACGCGGACAACGACGGTTTCGACGACGAGTTCCTGGGGGTCACCGCCGGCCTGCCGGTCTGCTGGAAGCTGATCGTGAAGGAGAACCAGACCGTGGAGCCCACCCAGGACGTGCAGATCTTCAAGGCCAGGGTCGAGCTCTGGGGCAACGGCACGACCCTGCTCGACACGCGGATGGTCTACTTCGTCGTGCCGCCGGATCTCTCCGACCCGATCCCGGAGTGAGCCGCGGGGAGCGTCCGCGGCCGGTCGTCGCCTACCGTCACCGGCGAGGATCTGCTATCATCCACCCGGGCCGTGCCCTTGCTGGAGCGACGAAATGAGACGGCGGGACTTCCTCAAGATGACCGTGGCGGGCTCGGCGGTGGCGATGCTGCCGGGTTGCGGGGACGAGGGATCCGCCGCGCACCGTGGCCGCGATGCCGGCGCGGCCGCGATCCTCGGGCGGACCGGGCTGCTTCCGTACGACGATATCGTGTCGATGCACGAGCACCTCGACAGCCGGCAAGGGGCCGATCTGCTGCTCGGGGCGATGGACGCCACCGGCATCCGGCACATGAT
>CAYZAI010000032.1:0-20228 GCA_964476305.1 uncultured Myxococcales bacterium | reverse complement strand
ACTCGCGCGTCCCCGGCGGAACGGCTGGTCGCGTTCCAGATGAACTGGAAGGGCGAGAACTTCTACACGGGCAACCGCGTGCTGGTCTACGTCTCGACCAAGAACAAGGAGTTCGAGAAGTGGGTGGACAAGCATCGGGGCGAGCGCCACTTCTTCGTCACCGAGCACCACCGATTCCAGCGCATGTCCCAGCGCGCGGCCGCGGCCAGCGGTCCCCTCGAGCCCTTCGCCGACACCTGCAACAAGTACCGGGCCGGTATGGCCGACGAGCTGTGAGGCCGTCCTTTCCGTGGGTCAGCGCTTGCGCTTCTTCTTGACCTTGGAGGCGCGGCCCGCTGCAGGAGCGGGTTTCCGATCGGCGGCCGGCGCCTTGGCTGCTCGGGCTGCGGTCTTCGCCGGGCGGGCGGCCGCACCCTTGGGACCGGGGGGCCAGGACCGCCGTTTCGGCATGAACTCCACGAACTCCTTGTCGCTGAAGTCCGCCTCCCGCGAGGGCAGCGAGGTGTCGATGTACTCGCCCACGGACCCTGCAATGTAGCTCAGCACGTTGGCTTCGGACTGCAGGAAGCCGGTCGGCCGCGGGCTGTTGACCAGCTCGATGGCGCCAATGGTGCGGCCCTCGTGCTGGATCGGCGCGCAGACCACGTTGCGCGTCACGAAACCGCTCAGCGTGTCGAACTCCTCGTGAAAGCGCGGGTCGCTCTCCGGATCCGAGACCGTGATCACGGCCCCGGCGCGTGTCGCGAAGCCGATGATGCCCTTGGTCAGCGACATCTTGCGGCCGACGAGCCTGTCGGCAACCGGGCCGACGGCGGCCGCGATGTACAGCTCGTACTTGCCGGGCGTGATCAGCATGGCGCTCCCTGCCTCGCAATCGACGAACTCACGGCTCAGATCGAGGGCGAAGCGGGCGGCGCCGTCGTGGTCGCGGATCGAATACAGATCGTGCATCCGCTCGAAGGCGTGCACGACCTTGTCCTCGATCCCGGCGCCCATGGCGGACATCGGCCCGGGCGTGGGGCGTGCCTTCTGCCTCGCCGCGGGCTGTGCTGCCGGCGCGGCCGCCATCGGAACCGGCACCGGTGCGGGGGCCGGGGTATATGCGGGTACCGGCTCGGGGTTCGGTGCGCTCGGCCTGAGCACGAGGTCCACGGGTCGTTCTGCCGGGCGCTCTGCCGGGCGTTCTACCGGGCGGGCGACCGGGGAGGCCAAGGGGGGTGCCGTGGCCGGGCGCAGGACGAGATCCACGGGCTGCTCGGGCACCGGCTCCGGTTGTCGAGCGACCGGCACGGCCAGCGGCGGCGCCTCGGCCGGTACGACGCGGGCCGGGGGAGGCCGCGTGGCTGCCGGAGGGGCTCCCACCGGCGGGTAGGAGGTCCGCGCCAGATATCCGAGGCTGACGCTCGCCGCGCCGGAGAGCGGGAACTCGATCTTGGCCTTCCTCGGGCTCCATTCCTTCCAGGCCAGCGCCGCGACGGGCGGCCGCAAGGAGCGGCTTTCGAACACGTGATCGAAGATCTGGACCGTGACGAAGAGCTTGCCTCCGTCCGAGGCACCGAGACCGCGCAGTCGCTCGAAGACCGCCAGGGCGAGCCGTCCCGCGTCCTCGACCGTGACCTCGGGGCTCACGGCGATCAAGCGCTCGCGGTAGAAGATGCCGCTGCCGTCGTCCGGGGCCTCGTCGCGCCAGAAGAAGGCCTCGTGGCTCGGCAGGTCCATGGGCAAAGCCGGTTCCGGGGCGGCCGCCGTGTCCGTGGTCGGCGCCGGCACTATGGCCGGGGCCGGAACCTGGGCCGGCGGGGCCTGTACCTGCCCGTCGATCTTGCGCAGCACGAAGATCCTGCGCGTGACGAAGTCGGTGACGTGCACGGAACGGTCGGGCTTGATGTCGCAGGTCAGGTTCGAGACCAGGCTGCTATCGAGACCATGCTTCGAAAAGGCGTTTCTCAGGGCGGAAAACCAGTTCTCCGCCTCGACCGTAGTCGTCCACGGTTGCGTGCCGGTCTCGTCCCCCGGGATGTGGACCTGCCAGTGCATCGCCCAAGTCTCCTGTGCCCGCGCGTGAACGGTTCCGGCTCCCGGGCCGGACTTCCAAACGAGCGTGACGTTAGGATACGGTCAGTTCTGCGTCAAGTCTAAGCGCCTCGTGGAATGGCTGCCGGAGGTGGTTCGGCCCTCAATCCTCGTGAGGATCCAGGGCCCGGGTGGTTCCGTCCGCGAGGATCTCCTCGATGCGCCGCTCGGCCTCCTCCAGTCGTCCGGCTCCCTCCCGAGAGAGCCGGACGCCCTCCTCGAAGCGCTCGAGGGCGCGCTCCAGCGGAACCTCGTTGCTCTCCAGGTCGCGCACCACTGTCTCGAGCTTCTCGAGGATCTTCTCGAAGGACTCCCGGTCCGGCTTCTTGGCGCTCATCGATCGCTCCTCGGCTTGGCCCGGCCCGCCGGGCGATCTCATGCTGCCACGGCCACGGCCCGCGGCGCAAGCCGCGCCTGGGCCCGCTTCGCCTTGGTGACGAAATGGTTGACAGGTGTTTACCTGATTGATGGTGTGGGCTACCAAGGACAATCACCTGCAACGAGAGGAAAGAAAATGAGATACGCCGTCATCGCGATTTCCGCCTCGCTGTTCGCCCTCGCCGCCACCGGCTGCTCCATTCCTGCCACGGATTCGCAGCTCGAGGGCATGTGCCGAAACCACCTCGAGCTCAAAGGGGACCTGCGCGGCACCTCCGAAGAGGAGGAGGTGGGGAGGATAGAAGAAGAGTACGCGGTGAAGGAGAAGAACCTCAAAAGCGAGATGGCGCGGGATCTCAAAGGGATGGACGATGTCCTCGAGCAGGCGCTCAAGGACCTGGAGACCGCCGAGATAACCCCCACGGAGGAGGACGAGGGCAAGACCGTCGAGCAGCTGAAAGAGGAGTTGAAGAAGAGCAAGACGGCGTCGATCGAAGAGAAGAAGAAGCCGATCATCGAGCAATTCGAGCGACTGTTGAAGGTGCTCGGGCTTCAGAAGAAGGTCCAGGTGGACAAGGCCAGGGAGTACGCCGCGAAGAACAAGGAAAAGGCCGACAAGGCCCATGCCGAATGCGTGGCGGCCGCCAAGAAAAAAGGGATCTTCGCCGAGACGGCCGACTGCCGCATCCGGGCGAAGAGCCTGGACGACTACGATGCCTGCAAGTAACCGACTGGTATTTGGCGCGTTTCCGGGACCGACCCCCCCGGGTTGACAGCGGGACGGGAACCGGGGCATGGCCGGATCGATGGACGAAGCCCCTCCCATCCCTCCGCGATCCCTGGCCGCCGAGCTCGCGATCGTCTTCGCGGTGCAGGTGGGCCTCGTCGCCGGTCTGGTGCGGCTCGGGGACGTGCTGCCCCTGGGCGGGTCCGTGCACGCGCTGGTGGCGCTGGTCTTCGTCTTCCTGCCCGTGCTCGTGCTCGACCGCCGGGGAAGGCCCTACGCTCGCTACGGCATCGCCGCCCGCCGCCCGGTCCGGGATCTTTCCTTCGCCGTCGGCCTGATGGTCGTTCTGTTCACGCCCATCGCGTTCGCCGCTGGCCCGTTCTGGACCTTCGCCTTCGGTCTGGACCTCACCCCGTGGAGCTTCGCCTGGCCCGAGCACTACCCCGAGGCCGCCCTGTCCCACCTGCTGATCGTGGCCCTGCCCGAGGAGGTCTTCTACCGCGGCTACGCCCTCGGCCGCCTGGACGACATCTTCCGAGGCCGCGTCCGGCTCCTCGGAGTACCGGTGGGCTGGGGTCTCCTGATCCAGGCCGTGCTCTTCGCCCTGGGGCACTACCTGATAGATCTCGAGCCCCAGCGACTGGCGGTATTCTTCCCGGCCCTGGCCTTCGGCTGGCTGCGCCTGCGCACGGGGAGCATCGCCGCGCCGGTCGCGCTCCACGCCGGCGCCAACATCTTCATGGAAGTGCTGCGGGCCGGCTACGGCCTCTCGGCGTGAGCTGCCAGCCATCGTCGGGTCGCGAGTCGGTCGTCAGTCCTGCCAGATCAGCTTCCAGGGGTGCTGCTTGAGGTCGCGGATCAGCTCCTTGAGGTCGTCGTAGATCTCCTCGTCGCCCAGCAACTGGCCCACGGTGCCCTCCCCCGAGCGCATCCGATCCACCATGCCGTCGACCTTGGCCAGCGTGCCGTCCGCGCGCCTCGCGATGTCGTCGAGCCGTCCGAGGGCCTCCTTGATCGCCGCCTGCTCGTCCGGACCCAGCGCGTCGCCCAGGCGGTCCACCAGCTCAAGGGCCCGGCGCACGTCGGCGATCAGCGGCTCCAGATCGCGGTCGAGCTTGCGGCTCAGGCTCTCGAGGTTGTCGAGGGAGCGCTCGACGGACGGGTCGTCGATGAACTTCTCCTGGGCCCCGGTGACCAGGGTGCGCGTCTCGCCCACCAGCCCCTCGATGCCCTCGAGGATGCGGGTCAGCCGCGGCCCCTCTTCCCCGACGCCGCCGTCCTGGTCGATCATCCCCTCGGCCGAGCCCACCAGCCGGGCCAGGCCGCCGATGATGATATCGAGATCTTCGGAATTGCGGCCCAGCAGGGAGTTCAGGCCGGTGACGAGCTCTGCGGCGTCCGCGAGGAACATGTCGAGCCGCGGCGGGTCGATGCCGAACAGGGGCTGTTTCAGGTCGAGGGGTGACGGATCGAACCCCGGCTCGATTTCGAGAAACGGATCGCCGAGCACGCCCTTGGTCGTGATGTAGAACCGGGCGTCGGCCCGGAGCGAGACCAGGACCTCCTCCTCGAGTTCGATGCGGCAACGGACCAGGGAGGGCTGCTTGGTGACCGGGTGCACGGGGCCGGTCTGGCCGAGGAAGCTGATCTCGGAGATCGAGCCCACCTTGCGGCCCGCCACCTTGACCGGCGCCCCGCCGGAGAGTCCGCCGGGGTTGTAGAAGTGGACCTCTATGGTGTGCTTGGTCTTCAGCGACCAGTCCCCGAGGACCAGCACGAACGTCACCAGCAGGGCCAGGGCGACGAGGATCAGCGCTCCGACCTTCAGCTCGAGGTGCTGTTCGTCGCGCCCGGTGGCGCTCATCCGGCTTCCTCCTCGGGTCGCCCCGCGATGAAACCTCGTACCACGGAATCGTCGCTGCCCGCCAGTTCCGGAACCGTTCCCAGGAAGCGCACCAGGCCCTCGTGGAGCAGCGCCACCCTGCCCGCGATGTCGAAGACCGAGCGCACGTCGTGGGAGACCACGACCTGGGTCACGCCGGACTCGGTCAGGGGGCCGGCGACAAGGGTGTCGAACTTGCGTGCGGCCAGGGGATCGAGTCCCGTGGTCGGCTCGTCGAAGAGCACGACCTCCGGCTCGAGGGTCAGGGTGCGGGCGATGGCCACCAGCTTGCGCAGGCCGGGTCCGAGGGTGGCCGGGTCCCGGTAGGCCAGGTGCTCGACCCCCACCCGCGTCAGATAGCCGAGCGCCCGCTCCCGGGCGCGGTGCGGAGGCAGCCCGTAGTGCTTGCGCAGCGGCAACGCCACGTTCTCGACGCAGGACATCGAGTCGAAAAGCGTGGCGTGCTGGAAGACCATGCCGCAGCGGCGGCGCAGGGCCATCAGCGCCCGCTCGTCCATGGTCGTGACCTCCTGGCCGTCGAAGCGGATCGACCCGCTGTCCGGCCGAAGCAGGCCCACCAGCTGCTTGATCATCACGCTCTTGCCCACGCCGGAGCGCCCGACGACGCAGAACACCTCACCCCGACCGATGGACAGGCTCACGTCCTCGAGGATGCGGCGTCCCCCGAGGGTGATCCCGATGTGCTCGTAGTCGATCATCCGTCAAGCACCCGGTGCAGGGTGCGGCCGTTCCCCGGGCCGCGGCTCTCGCCCTCGTGGACCTTGAGCCGCCGGCGCAGCCAGAGGTATCGCAGCCGCGCGGCGAGCTTTCCGGGGCGCCAGTACCCGGTGATCAGCAGCGCGCCGATGGCCATCCCGCCGAGGTGCGCGGCGTGGCTGACGCCGGGGGCGCGCAGGAGGAAGTCGGCCAGGGCGAAGCCGATGGGGATCAACGCGAAGTGCTTGCCCTTGATCGGGAACAAGCCGAAGAGCCAGACCGGGCGCTCGGGGTTGACGAAGACCCAGGCGATGACCAGCCCGTAGATCGCCCCGGATGCGCCGACCACCGGCGTGGCCGGGTCGAAGATCGCGCCGAAGACGAGCACGACACCCCCCGAGCCGAGCCCGCAGATCAGGTAGTACTTCCAGAACGCCCGCGAGCCCCAGGCCAGCTCGAGGGAGCCGCCGAACATCCAGAGGAACAGCCCGTTGAGCAGCACGTGGTACAGGCCGCCCGGATCGTGGACCCAGATCCAGGTCGCGAGTCGCCAGACCTCGAGGCTCCCGATGACGCGGTCCGGTTCCAGCCGCAGGACCTCGTAAGGCAGGGGCCACTCGGCCCACTGGACGAAGACGACGCAGGCGAGCCAGATCGCGCCGCAGGAGATGAGGATCGTCTTGACCGCCGGTGTCAGAGGCCAGGGGGAGAACATGGCGCGCCGGCCCGTCATGCCGCGGAACCTAGCAGGAAGCGCGCCGGGCGTCTAACGGCACTCCATCTGGATGTACTGCTTGCGCGTGGCGTTCCACCGGCCGTTCTTCTGGGCCTTGCCGAGCGCCTTGAAATAGGCCGAGGAGTCGGCGAAGTTGCCCCGGGCGAGCAGGGCCTCGACGCTGCCGTCGATCTTGCCCTTCTGGCGGCACTCCATCCGCGCTGCGGTGAGCGCCACCCGGCTCATGTCGTGCTCGCCGGTCTCGAGCTCCTTGACCGAGATCGCGAACAGCGGGTTCACGGGGTCCTCCTCGGCGGCGGCCTTGTAGTGGGCGAGCGCCGCGGCCTTGTCCCGGGCGAAGAGGGCCGCGACCCCGAGCAGGCCCCGGGCGTCGGCGCGCACGCTGGCCTCACGGCTCTCGGCCAGCACCCTGTTCGCCGCGGGCACGAGCTCATCGAACTTCTCGAGTCGCATCAGCGCCAGCGCCTGCCGCAGCAGGGCCGTTCCATACCCGGGAGTCGCCTCGGCGGCCTTGACGAAGGCGGCCAGGGCCTCCTCGTGCTTGCGGCGGCCGAGCAGACCCTCTCCCTCGGCCACGAGCTTCTCGGCGTTCTCGCGGGCCTCTCGCCCGCTCTCGAAGGCCTCGCGGAAGCCGCGGCCGGCGAAGACCAGCCGGCGCAGGGTGCGGCCGTACCACTTCTCCTCCCACTGTTCCACGAGCAGGTCGCCGTCGGCGAAGCGCGTGATCTTGCGTCCCAGGTGGTCGGTCAGCGTCTCGGGCGCCACGTCGAGCGAGGTCACCAGGTCGTCGAAGTCAGGACCGGTGGAGACGCTGTCGCGGTAGTCGAGCTGGATCTCGCCGAGGGCGCCGCCGGCGAACAGGTAGCGCATGGCGGGCGAGCGGCGATCCGGCTTGTCCGGGACGAAGACCTCGACCATCTCCACCCCGGGAAGAAGATCGTAGCCGGCCGGACCGATGCGTTTCCGATCCCCGGCCGAGCGCACCACGACCTCGGGCTTCGCGCCGAGCAGGCCGCAGATCGAGCTGGCGCCGGCCGCGTCCAGCGCGGCGGCGAGCCGGTCGCGCCACGGGAAGCCCGGGTACTCGGACAGTGGCCGGCAGTTCCTTCCGGGCGCGGGGACGACCGGCGCGGCGACCGGGGGCGGAGCGGATGGCGTCTCGACGACGCCGGCGGGCTTCTCGGCCCCCTGGCCGGTCGCGGTGGGCGGTGTCACGCCGGACACGGCCTTCTGCGGCGGCCCGGATCCGATCAGAGCCGGCGCCGGGGTCGGGCCCGGGGTCTCCCCGCCGGACAGGGCCAGCACCAGCACCAGGACGAACAGCCCGGTGAGAACCGCGGCCGCACCGATCCAGTGCACGTGGCGGGTCTTCCCGGCGAGCCTCACCAGGGCCGCGGGCAGGCCGCGCTGTTCGAGGCGGTCGAGGGTCCCGTCGCCGAGGGCGTGGCGCAGCGGCCAGAACGAGGGCTCGTCCTCGACCGCGGCGAGGTCGCCGTCGCGCCGTGAGGCGGCCGACGGAATCTCTTCCACGTCGGCGGAATCCAGATCGAGCAGGCTCGTATCCTCTCCCGTCCCCCGGGCGACAGGGATCCATCCGTCCTCGTCGGGATCCGGGAGTTCGAGGATCTCCTCGTCCTGCTCGGAGACGAGAGGCGCCGAGGGCCGCGCCAGCGGCGGTGGCGGCATGGTATTGCGGTTCGAGGCGGGCCTGTCCCGCCCGGGCTGGCCCAGGCCCACCGGCCGATCCCCGCTCGCCATCGTTCCCAGGGTTGCGGTGCGGGCCTGGCCACCACGAGGCGGCGGCGCCGGTGGAGGAACGCTGATCCGCGCCATGGGCGGCGGGGACGGAGGCGGCGAGCTGATCCGCGCTTTGGGCGGCGGGGCCGGCGGGGGTGAGCTGATCCGCGCCATGGGCGGCGCCGCGGGCGGCGGTGCGGAAACCATCGCCGGCATGCCGAGCATCGTCGCGTTCTGGCTCGACAACTTGACGCCGCAGTACTTGCAGCGCACCGCGAGCATCGGCAGCTCCCGCTGGCAGGCGGGGCAGTTCTTGGTCTTGCTCATGGCATGTCCGTTTCGCGCGCCCTCGCGCCAACCGACGGGACTCTACCAAACCGCGGCGTCGCAGACAACCGCCGCCGAGGATTGCCGCCGGGGATCGGGCTCAGAGCCCTTGCACCAGGGAAACCAGACCCGCGACGCCGTCGGCATCCGGTGAGAAGTGGACGTTGGAGGCGACGAGGACCTCCATTCCGGCCAGGTCCACCAGGACCACCCACGGCGTGCCCGAGTCGAACGTCGCCGGCAGGTACCCCTCGGCGTCGTTGATCACCGGCCAGTGGTCCACGGGCCAGCCCTCGTCCTCCATGGTTTCGTAGGCCTCGTCGAGATCGAAGTAGGGCTCTGTGGGCGCCTGGAGGTCGCTCCTGGCCATGCCGATCACGAACGCGCCCGCGGCCTCCACCTCCTCGCGGCCCTGGGACAGGGCGCTGGTGAGGGCCTGGCACGGGCCGCAGTTCCGGGCGCTGGCGATGACGACGAGGGCCTTGTGGCCGCTGACGCCGTGCTTGGCCTCGAGGAAGACCTGGGCCACGTTGATGAAGGTGTCCTGGCCCGCGAGGCGAGCGGATTCCCACAGGGCGCAGGGGAAGGTCGCGCCCTGTTCCACCGCGTACTCGGCGTCGACGCCGGCGTCGGCCTCGCCGCTCCCGGGATAGCCCGGGCCGCAGACCCCGCCGAACAGGCCTCCGCCCGCGTCGGGGAACTCTGCCTCGCGCTGGCCGCACGCCGCGAGCGAGGTTGCGGCCGCCAGCCAGAAGACGGTAGCGGCGAACCGTTCGTGCATGGAACCCTCCTCGCTACTCCACGACCGTGGGGTTGATCCAACGCAGGTCGGAGCCGGCGGGGTAGGCGTACGAGCCCGCGTAGTAGTAGCCATAGACGAACACGCCGATGGGTGTTTCGGCCTCCTCCGGCGCCGGGCCGGAGTGCACCACGTGGGCACCGTCGTCGATCTGGCAGGTCCAGGACTGGTAGGTGACCGAGTCCATCACGCCGTCGGTCTTGGGCCCGTCGCAGGTCGTGGCCACGTCCAGGCCGTCGATCCTCGCCTCCGTGCCCTGTGGCATCGAGATCACGGCCCAGTTCGACTCGAAGCCCTCGCCGGTGGTGAAGACGTAGAGCCCCCGCCGCTGGTCCACCGCGGGCACGTAGAGCAGCGCCGCGTCGCCGATGTTGACGTTGGTGTTGCCCGCCTCCACCAGCAATTGCGCGACGTGGAGGTATCCCGAGGTCGCCTCGATGGTGAAGCCGTGGTTGACGAAGAACTCCCTGAACTCGCCGACGGCCAGTGAGAACTGGTTGTCCGGGGCCGGCAGGTTCGTGGTTACCGTGGCCGTCTCGTAGGCCATGACGCGATAGTAGTCCATCTCGGCTGTGCCGGTATTGCGCTGGGCCGAGTGGCTGACCACGAACTTCTGCCCCATGGCCAGCGAGGGCAGGATCTGCTGCTCGAGGTGCTCGGCGCAGCAGCTCTCGGGGAAGAGCTCGGTCTGGTCGACACCCGTCAGGTCCACTCCGAAGAACACGACCACGGGCTTGTCAGAGATCACGGTGGACCCCGTGAGATCGACCGAGGGGTTCTGGGTCATCTCGGACACCGTGTAGAGCTTGGTCTCGAGGTTGAGCACGTCGAAGGGCCCGATCTCGAACGTCGCGCTCCCGCCCTCGGGGATGGCGTCGATGCCCTGCCCCGCCTCGATGGTCGCGGTGGTGGTGAACGTGACCTCGGTCTGCTCCTCGACCCCGAGCACGGTGATGTACCCGCGATTGCGGCCGATGAGCGTCAGCGGCGCCCCGGGCGGGTAGCCCAGCACCATGTGGTCCTTGCCCAGGCCCGCCGTGGAGATCAGCAGCGAGGCGTCGTTCGAGAACCGCTGGTCCAGTGGGTTGAACTGGTAGGCCACGACCGGGACGTCGGAGGTGATGCGGAAGGCCCGCGACGAGAGCCAGGTCTGGGGTCCGTCGTCGGTGTGGACCGTGATGTTGTCGCCGTCCGCGTCCCGCCGCGGCAGCAGGAAGATGTAGAGGTCCATCTCCTCGACGTCCTTGGCCTCGACCAGCTCCAGATCGAGAGCCGCGCCCTGGGCCGCGTTGTTGATGTGGACCTCGACATGGGCGGTCCCGTGGCTGCCGATGTTGGCCACGGCCACGGCGAACTGCCCGCCCGCGGCGTTGTCCATGCTGTTCTCGGCGTTGTCCAGATCCACGGCCCAGTACTCGCAGCCGATGTTGCTGTTGTCGACGAGGGCCTGGATGCAGGGATCCTCGGAGACGCACTCGCCCTGCTGGCAGATCAGATCGAGCTCGGTGCAGTCCTGGATCACCGAGGTGCTCTGGCCGTCTTCGGCGCACTGCATCGCCACGTCGAAATCGCAGTAGGTCGTGCCCGGGAAGCAGAGCACGCAGCCGACCTCGTCGTCGCACAGCACATCGCAGGTCTCCTGCAGGATCCACTCGCCGTCCTGGCAGAGGTACCACCAGTTCTCCTGGCAGGAGGTTTCGCCCTCCACGTCGCAGGGGTTGCCGTCCGTGCCCGTGTCCGAGCCGGTGTCGGTGTCGTCCGAGTCGTCGGAGGAGGCCGCCGAGCAGGCCGCGACAGCTCCCATGGCCAGCAGGAAGACCAGTCTTCTCGTTTCCATCATCACACCTCCCATGAGGATGGTACGCGCGGTCTGCGCACCAGCGCCCTTTGCAAAATACCACAACCCCGCGCGCGATGGCCCGGGTTTTCAAACGGCCGGATCAGAACCGGTAGATCAGCTCGAGGCGGGCGCCCACGGTGTCGGGGTAGTTGCGACAGACGCCGCCGGCGCATTTGATCCCGCCGCGCTGGGAGCCGGCGAGCACGCGGCCGGTCAAACCGTCCAGCGGCGCCGGCGCATGGACCGTGAGCATCGCCCACAGGTAGTGCCGGAGCGGCAGCGGCAGCTCCCACTCACCGAGGGCCACGTTCGAGCCGGCGGTCTGGTCGCTGTACTCGTGGACCAGGGTCAGGCCGAAGAGCCCGGACAGGTCGTAGCCGAGGCTGGTCAGCGTGACCCAGTACTCCAGATCCTCCGTGACGAGGAGCTCGTGGCGGCGGATCTCGAACTTGGCCTCCACGCTGTGGGGTCCCTCGATGGGCACGGCCACGTCGACCTTGGCGTGCCAGAGGTGGCCGCTGTCCGCGGGCTCCGTGCCCTCCGCCTGGGCGGCGGCCGCGTTCTCGGGCTCGTCCGTGGTCTCGAAGCGAAAGCCCCCCTCGGCCGAGGCCTGGATCCCGGTCTTCCCGAAACCCTGGCGTACCGCGAGGATCGGGTGCACGACCAGCGTCGGCGGCTTGTCCGCCCATTGGCCCTGGGGCAGCAGCCCGCCGAGGTAGTACAGAAGCGAGCTCGTCAGGGAGATCTGCGTGTCGCTCCGGTCGAGGTACAGGTCGCCCCCGAGCCGGCCACCGCTGGCGTTGCCGAAGGACTTGATCGTAATCCATACCGGCTCGAGGGTCGGCATGTTGTTGTAGGCCAGGGGCTGCACGGTGTTGAGAAAGCCGGACGAGCCCCGGTAGCCGCCCTCCATCAGCCAGCGGCGGTAGGTGATCCCCTCCAGCTTGATGTTGAACGGCGAGAGGTCGTAGGAGATCTCGCCGAACCCGGCGAACCCCGACTCGTCGAGCACGTCCTCCTGGCCGGCGGGCACGCGGTGGTTGTCGTGGGCCTGGCCGTCGCCCTCGAGATAGGCGTGCAGGCCGCCGGCGTGGACCTCCACCGACGCGCCGCCCGTGGCCACGCCGATGCCCGGGGACTGGTCCACGTACAGGCGGTCGGATTCGATCTGGGACTCGTCGGTGAAGCGCGGCCGCATCAGCACGCCGTGCACGCCGAGGCTGATGGCGTCGAGCAGCTCCCATTCGCCGCGGGCGCCGACGATGCGGTCGAGGGGGTCGTCGCGCTGTATCTGCCGGGTGAGCGGGTCGGTGTTCAGCGCGTTGACCACGCCACCGACAACCACCAGCCGGAGCTTGCGCGGCACGCGGTACTCGACGCGGCCGCCGCGCAGGGCATTGTCCACGCCGACGTCGTCGAGCTTGATCAGGGAAAGGGCGATCCCGCGGCCGAAGCTGACGTAGGAGTCGCCCACTGTGAGGTGCAGATCGCCGAGGTGGGCCGTGCCGTGGAGCCGCTCGACGCGGAAGTCGTTGCCGTAACGCAGGGTGGTGTAGCCCGAGCCGCCCGGGACGAACTCGTCCGGAGCGACGTACAGCGGCGGCTCCTGGAACAGGCTCAGGTCGAGCCGCATCGCGCTGTCGAACCCGGGGTTCTGCGCCTGCAGGTAGAGGATGTTGCGGAAGATCCAGTAGTCGTCGTCGTCACCCCACTGGTTCTCGCTGGCGGGTCCGTTGTCGCCGACGTACTCGGCGATGAAGGTCTCGGTGCCGCGCAAGGTCACCGGCGGTGGGCCCGCCTGGGGCTCCTCAGCGCCGGCGCTCCCCGGGTCGAGCAGCGGAAGCAGCCCCGTCGCGAGGACGAGCGCCGCGAGGGAACCTGGTCGGCGTGGTCCGGGACGCATGGATCGAATTGATAAACGGAATCGGGTCCTCCGGCCACCGGAATCGTCAGCGGCCGAGGTCGCGGTGGAGGCGCTCGGCGTCCAGGCCGAGCACGGTCTCCCGCAGCCCGCGGTAGATCTCGTGGTGGCCGAACCCGCCGTCCTTCATCTCGGCGACGGCATCCTGCGGGGTCCAGCCCTGGATCACCACGCGGTAGGCGGCCACAACGGCACCCGTGCGGTCCGCGCCGTAGCGGCAATGGACGAAGACCGGCCGGCGCTCGGGGTCCGCTGCCACCCGCAGGAAGGCGAGAATCTGGTCCTCGGAGATCCCCGACGGCGACATCGGAATCGACACGAGGTCGAAGGCATCCGGGTCGAGGCCCGCGGCGCGCAACTTCTCGAGGTCGGAGGGATTCGAGCGCAGGTCCACCACGGTGCGCACGCCGAGCTCCCGCAGCGCGGCAAAGCCCTCCGGCCTGGGCTGGGCGCCACGGTACAGGCCGTCGTCGACGCGGTGCAGGTTGGGCAGGCCGGGAAGATCCAGGGGCTCGGCCCAGCGGGCATCCCGGGACGAGCCCCCCGGTTCGGCACCGCACGCGGCCAGGGCGACATGAAGCGCGGCCGCCAGTGCCAGCGCGGCGAGGCCCCCCCGGTTCCGTTCGATCCGCTCCGCCCGCCTTCGCATCTCGGCCGTCGTCCTCCTGGACCGGATCTCTACCCCCCGTTCCGGCCGCGGGCAATCCCTGGCACCGATGCATCCGCTGTTGACACTGCTGTCGCCGCCGTGGTCTCTCGCTGGCGATGAACGCGACCCCGACCGATCCCTTCGCACCGGTCCGCCTGGGCGATCTCGTCCTGCGCAACCGCGTGGCGCGGACCGCGGCGTTCGAGGGCATGAGCCCGGGGGGCGCCCCGTCCGAGGCCCTGATCGAGCACCACCGCGCCATGGCCGAAGGCGGCGTGGGCCTGACCACCGTGGCCTACTGCTCGGTCTCCCCCGAGGGCCGGACCTATCCGACCCAGCTGCTGATGCGCGAGGAGATCGTCCCGGGCCTGCGCCGGCTGACCGACGCCGTACACGCCGGGGGCGCCGCGGCCGCTCTTCAGCTCGGCCACTGCGGCGACTTCGCCAGCCCCCGGGCCATCGGCGGCCGGCCCCTCGGTCCCTCCCGGCGCTTCGTCACCTACGTCCTGACCTGGAGCCGGGCGATGACCGGAGACGACATCGCGCGGGTCACGGGCGACTTCGCACGGGCCGCGCTCCTGGCCCGGGAGGCCGGGTTCGACGCGGTCGAGCTGCACCTCGGCCACGGCTACCTGCTCAGCCAGTTCCTGAGCCCGGCGGTCAACCGGCGGCGGGACGGCTTCGGCGGGGATCCGACCGCCCGGATGCGTTTTCCCATCGACGTGCTGCGGGCCGTGCGCGCGACCGTGGGGCCCGACTTCGCCGTGCTGTGCAAGCTCAACACCGAGGACGGCTTCCCGGGCGGATTGGAAACAGACGAAGCCGTGGAGGTGGCCCGGACCCTGGAACGCGAAGGGGCCACGGCCCTGGTGCCGAGCGGCGGGTTCGTCAGCCGAACCCCCCTGTACATGCTTCGCGGCGACGTGCCGGTCCGCGAGATGGCCGCGGTGCAGCCAGGGCTGGCGGCGCGAGTGGGCCTGCGCTGCTTCGGCCGCGTCTTCGTGCCGCGGGTGCCCTACGCGGATCTGTTCTTCCTGGAGGGCGCCCGGCGCATCCGCGAGGCCGTGTCGATCCCAGTGACCTATGTCGGCGGGGTCCGCACCCGCGCACAGATAGCCTCCCTTGCGACCGAGGGTTTCACCCTGGTGGCCCTGGGCCGTCCGCTGATCGCCGAGCCCGACCTGGTGGCGCGCATGGCCCGGCGCGAGACCGAGCGCTCGATCTGCGAGCCGTGCAACCTGTGCATCGCCGAGATGGACCGCGGCGGCGTGCGCTGCCCCCGGGAGGACCTGACCGGGCGCCGGTGCGGTTGATCCCGCGGTTCGTCTTGGTTCCGTTCAAGCATTGTGGAGGAGGGAGTGGCGCTCCTCAGAAAGAAATTCGTAACCTCGAGCGAGATGACCATATTGCATTTCCTTTGCGGCGCGGTGCGGTCGGCCGATCAGTAGGGAGATGTTTGTCCGCCTTCGCCGAGGCTGTGGCGGCACACCCTTGACTGCGGGCCGCCGGCGGACGATGCTTTGGGACATGGAAAGAACACGGCTCTTGCTGGTCCTATTGTTGGGGCTCGCGGGCTGGTCCTGCGGCGACTTGCAGCCCGCGCCACCGCCCCCGCCGGTCCCGGCGACCGTGGCGGTCGCGAAGCCAAAGCCCCCTTTGCCGCCTCCCGAGAGTCCTTCGGAGCGCGCGGCCCGGGTCCACCGGGACGCCTTCGTGCTCGACGCCCACGCAGACACCCTGATGAGGGTCGTGGACGACGGCTACGATCTCGGAGCGCGCCACGACGAGGGCCACGTGGACTTCCCCCGCATGGTGGAGGGCGGGGTCGACGGCCAGGTCTTCGCGGTCTGGGTCGATCCCGACACGCACGAGGGCCGGCTCTGGCAGCGGGCCGTGACGATGATGGACGCGCTGGACCGGCAGCTCTCCGAGCACGCGGACCTGGCCGGCCCCGCCCGCGACGCGGCGGACGCGAGGCGCCTCGCCGCCGAGGGCAGGCTGGCCGCGTTCCTCGGTCTGGAGGGGGGCTACGCCATCGAGGGCGACCTTTCGCGGCTCGCGGTGCTGCGCGAGCGCGGGGTGCGCTACATGACCCTGACCTGGTGGGGGCCCAACGAGCTGGCGGACGGCTCCGGCGAGCCGCCGAAGTGGCACGGCCTCAGCGACCTGGGCCGCCGGGCCGTGGCCGAGATGGAGCGCCTGGGGATCACCGTCGACGTCTCCCACGTCTCGGATGAGACCTTCGACGACGTGCTCGGGATGGCGAAGAGGCCCGTGATCGCCTCCCATTCGGGCGCCCGGGCGGTGGCCGCCCACCACCGCAACCTCTCGGACGACATGCTGCGGGCCCTGGCGAAGAACGGCGGGGTGGTGGGCATCGACTTCGTCGCGGGGTTCCTTGACGCCGCCCAGGGCAAGGCCTCGGACGCGCTTCGGGCGAAGCTGAAGCCCGACCTCGATCGCATCGAACGCCGCTACCGCAAGGATCCGAGCCGGGCCCGCAAGGAGCGCTGGGCCTTCTGGGGTGAACGCGCCAGGGCCGAGCTGCCCGCGGTGCCCCTCGAGAAGGTCATCGACCACATCGCGCACGCGGCGAAGGTCGCCGGCGTCGATCACGTGGGGCTGGGCTCGGACTTCGACGGGTTCCTGGTCGGGCCCGAGGGGCTCGGCGACTGCACGGCCCTGCCGCGGATCACCTCGCGCCTGCTGGACCGCGGCTTCTCCGAGGAGGACGTGACGAAGATCCTCGGCGGGAACTTCCTGCGCGTCTTCGGGGAGGTTTCCCGGCGGTGAGGCCAGCCGGGGGATCCCGGCGCATGCGGACCCCGTCCACGCCGACGTCGTAGTAGTTCTCGAAAACGCCCTCCTCGCGAAAACCGTGGGCGCGGTAGAAGCGAAGCAGCGCCTCGTCCGTGGCCCTGGCGACGAGCTTGACCCGGCCGCAGGCGGCGAGCACCGCGGCGAGCAGCCGTCCGCCGTGACCCCGACCCCGCAGGCGCGGATCCACGGTGACGTCCTGCAGCTCGAAGAAGCCCCGCTCGCGATCCTCCTCGACGAAGGCGTAGGCCCTCACCCGGCCCCGGCCGTCCAGCAGCAGGTGGCAGGCGCTGCTCGAGCGCAGCAGGTCGAGGATCCCGGGCGAGCTCTTCCACACGCGATCGTGCAGCGAGATCACCTGGGACACGAGGGAGAGATCGGACAGCCTGCCCACGGTCAGCGTCGTCATTTCGTGCCTCCGGATGGGACGTCGCCCGCCTCCGGCGGATCGAAGGGCGGACGGTAGAAGCGGGACTCCCTGTTGACCAGCCGGTCCTTGTACGGCGCCGAGCAGGCGCTGAGGTCGTAGTGGCGGATGCCGAGGTCGCGGCAGCGCTCCATGTTGAGGGCGATGGCGAGAATGCCCAGGGCCCGGCGGTCGAGGGGCGGACGGTCGTCCCGCAGGCAGAGGTAGTCGTCCACCCGATCCGCCTCGCGCCGTACCGAGAAGTTGGCCGCCACCAGCCGGCCGCCCAGGCGCAGGTACAGCGCGACGAGCTTGCCCATGGCCGCGGCGCGGTCCATCAGCGCCAGGTCTCCGAGGGTCTTGTCCGCGCAGTAGCGGGCGTAGCCCGCGTCGCACCCGCCGCGCTTGCCCTTCCAGTAGAGCAGGCGCAGCTCGATCAGCTCGCCCAGCTCGTCCCAGTGGACGCGATCGTCGTGCTCGGCCTCGACGTCCTCGTTGATCCGCAGCACGTGGCGCAGGTTGCGCCGCGCGCCGTGGCCGATGGTCGCGAGGTACGCCTCTCGGTCGGCGTGAAGGTCGATGACGCGCCCGGGATCGGCGACGAAGGGGCCCGTGTCCGCCGGCTCGTAGAAGCAGCTCAGGTCGTCTGCGAGGTGCGGGGGCAGGGCGCGGACGAGGGCGGCCGCGTCCGCGGGCCGGCAGAAGTACTCGCGGGCGATGACGAAGTCGTCGCTGAAGCTCCAGTACGGCGTGCCGAAGGGATCGACGTCCGAGCGCACGAGCGGCACGATCCCCACGCAGCGGTCTCCCTCGAGGGCCACGGCCAGATCGAGCTCGTAGCCCCGCGGGCCGTGGTAGCGGTCCCACAGCAGGACGTGGGCCTCGAGATCCACGGTCAGCTCGCCGGTCTTGTAGGTCGAGTTCAGCTCGGCCCAGAGCCCGGCCGCGTCCTCGAAGCGCGGGAAATGAAGGAGGCGCAAAGCCCGCCCCCTCAGTACCGGTAGTGCTCCGGCTTGAAGGGGCCGTCCACGGGCACTCCGATGTACGCGGCCTGCTCGGGGGTGAGCCGGGTCAGCTCCACGCCGAGCTTGGCGAGGTGCAGCCTGGCGACCTCCTCGTCGAGCCTCTTGGGCAGCATGTACACGCCGAGGCCCGGGCGCTGCTCGGCGAGGGCCATCTGGGCCAGGCACTGGTTGGTGAACGAGTTGGACATCACGAAGCTCGGGTGCCCCGTGGCGCAGCCGAGGTTCACCAGCCGGCCCTCGGCCAGCATGAAGATCGAGTGACCGTCGGGGAAGGTCCACTTGTCGACCTGGGGCTTGATCGTCGTGCGGGCCACACCGGGCCGCTTCTCGAGGGCGGCCATTTCTATCTCGTTGTCGAAGTGCCCGATGTTGCACACGATGGTCTGGTCCTTCATCCGCGCCATGTGCTCGGCGGTGATCACGTTGAGGTTGCCCGTGGCCGTGACGACGATGTTCGCCTCGGGCAGCGCCCGCTCCACGGTGGTGACCTCGAAGCCCTCCATCGCGGCCTGCAGCGCGCAGATCGGGTCGACCTCGGTGATCAGGACCCTGGCGCCGAAGCCGCGCATGGACTGGGCGCAGCCCTTGCCCACGTCGCCGTAACCGCAGACCAGCACGATCTTCCCGGCCACCATCACGTCCGTGGCGCGCTTGATGCCGTCCGCCAGCGACTCGCGGCAGCCGTAGAGGTTGTCGAACTTGGATTTCGTGACCGAGTCGTTGACGTTGTAGGCCGGGAACAGGAGCGTGCCCGTCTCGAGCCGCTGGTACAGGCGATGCACGCCGGTGGTGGTCTCCTCGGACACGCCGATGATCTCGGGCACGATGCGGTGCCAGCGCTGTGGGTCCTCGGCGTGGATCCGGCGCAGGGTCTCGGCGACGATCCGTCCCTCCTCGGAGGTGGCCGCGACGGGCGGCAGCTTCCCGTGCTTCGCGACGTGCTCCTCGATGGCGTGGCCCTCGTGGACCAGCAGGGTGGCGTCGCCGCCGTCATCGACGATCAGGTTCGGGCCCTTGCCGCCGGGGAAGGCCAGGGCCTGGCTGGTGCACCACCAATACTCCTCGAGGGACTCGCCCTTCCAGGCGAAGACCGGGGTGCCCGAGGCGGCGATGGCCGCGGCGGCGTGGTCCTGGGTCGAGAAGATGTTGCAGCTGGCCCAGCGCACGTCCGCGCCGAGCTCCTTGAGGGTCTCGATCAGCACCGCGGTCTGGATCGTCATGTGCAGCGAGCCGGTGATGCGCTGGCCGGCCAGGGGTTTCTTCGGTCCGTAGCGCTCGCGCACGGCCATCAGGCCGGGCATCTCCAGCTCGGCGATGGCGATCTCGCGGCGGCCGAAGTCCGCCTGGGCGATGTCGGCCACCTTGTAGTCGGGGGTTGCAGCGTTCTTCGTCGTCATCTCGCCGTCCTTTCGCCGGCCGCCTCGGCGCCGGCCGAACGACACCATTGGCCGATTTCGCTGGGCAGTCAAGCCGATGGGAGGGATGAGAGGAATGGGAAGAATCCGGGCGCCGTGTGATCCCCGACAGAGATCTTGCCCTCACGGCTCCAGGCGCATCAGGAATCCGTCCGAGGGATGGTCTTCCCCGCCCTCGTCGGGAGGGGGGGTGGCGGTCAGGATCGCCTCGCCGGGCCAGCCCTGGCCCAGGGTCGCGGTGCCCAGGAACGACCCGGCTGCGATCAGGCCCTGCCCGTCCGGTGCCCAGGCGAGTCTATAAGCGTCTACCGGGCAGACGGTGTTACCGGTCAAAGGGGAGTCCGAGGTCCCGACCATGGACCAGCAGTGCTCCCCGGACGGCGAGAACCCGTCGAGGAGGATCCCGTAACTCCGGCGGGTTCCGCCCGCGGCGATCTGGCCGTTCTGCTGCACGGCCAGATAGTGCGGTTCTCTCCGGATGGGCTCGTCCCCGGGGATCTTCACGGCCCACTCCAGGTCGCCGTTGGCCGCGTATCGGGCCAGGAACGCATCGGTCCAGTCCGCGGGCTCGTTGTCCGGCAGGTCGGTGTGCAGCACCGTGGTGTTGGGCCCGCCCAGGCTGAAGATCGCACCGTCGGCGTAGAGTCCTGTGACGACCGCGGACTCTCCGATCCCGGCCAGGCCCATGATCGGCCCACCGGGATTGTCGTTGTCGTCGAGGGGTCCGCCGAAGCTCTCGGCCCACATCAGGTTGCCCCCGGCGCCGAAGCGGGCGAGCC
>CAYZAI010000031.1:0-20387 GCA_964476305.1 uncultured Myxococcales bacterium | reverse complement strand
GGGCGGCGTGGAGCTTCTCGTGCTCCTTGCGGCTCTCGGTGGTCACCTTCACGCTGATGACCGGCTCCGGCACCCGGACCGACTCGAGGAGCAGTGGGGAGTTCCGGTCGCACAGGGTGTGTCCCGTGAACGTGCTCTTCGGACCGATGAGCGCGACGATGTCGCCGGGGCCCACCTCCTCCATTTCGATGCGGTCCTTGGCCTTGATGCGCAGGATGCGGCTCACCCGCTCCTTCTTGCCGGTGGTGGCGTTGAGCACCGTGTCCCCGGCCCGGAGCACGCCGGAGTAGGTGCGCACGAAGGTCTGCTGCCCCACGTAGGGATCGTGGATGACCTTGAACGCCAGCCCCGCAAAGGGGTCCTGGGCGGTGGGATGGCGGCGGTGGTGCTTCTCCGGATCGTCCATATCATGCCCCACCGCCGGGCCCTTGTTCAGGGGGCTCGGCATGTAGGCGGCCACCGCGTCGAGGAGCGGCTGAACACCGATGTTCTTGTACGCGGAGCCGCAGAAGACCGGCGTAAAGACCGATCGGATGACGCAGTCGCGGGTGACGTCGTGGATGAGCTGCTCGGGGATCTCCTGCTCGTCGAGGTAGCGCTCCGCCAGATCGTCGCTGAACTCCGCGAGCTTTTCGAGCAGCTTGTCCCGCCACGACTCGGCCTCCGGCAGCAACTCCTGGGGGATCTCCTCCTCGCGGGCGTTGCCGTCCGGGAACATGATGGCCTTCATCTTGACGAGGTCGATGACCCCCCTGAAGCTGTCCTCGGCCCCGATGGGGAGCTGGTAGGGCACGGGATGGGCCTCGAGCATCTCGTCGAGCTGCTTCACTACGTCCATGAAGTCCGCGCCTAAGCGGTCCATCTTGTTGACGAACGCGAACCGCGGCACGCGGTATCGATCCGCCTGTCCCCAGACGGTCTCGCTCTGGGCCTCCACACCGCCCACGGCGCAGAACACCGCCACGATGCCGTCCAGAACCCGCATGGACCGCTCCACCTCGATGGTGAAGTCCACGTGGCCGGGCGTATCGATGATGTTGATCGTATGGCCGTTCCACGTGCACGAGATGGCCGCCGAGGCGATGGTGATGCCCCGCTCCTGCTCCTGCTTCATGAAGTCCATGGTGGCCTTGCCGTCGTGGACCTCGCCCATCTGCCGCGTGGTGCCCGTGTAGAACAGGATGCGTTCGGTGACCGTCGTCTTGCCGGCGTCGATGTGCGCCGCGATGCCGATGTTGCGCGCCCTGGTGATCAAGATGTCCATCGCCTCTCCCGTCCTGCCTTCTGGTCGTCCCCGGATGGCGGGGAGCGAATCCATAGCCGAGTTTCGGGAGGTTGTCAGCGAAAACCTGGGGCGGGTGTGCTATCATCCCGCCCCATGGAAGGACCGGATTCCTGGAAGGACGTCGAGAGTGATGCCCGGGGGCCGAAGGAGTACACCGACGAGAAGACGTCGGCTGCGGCCCTGGCCCGGGTCGAGAACCTCCGCGTCCTGGTCGTCGACCGGAACGAGTCCCGGCTGGGGGCCCTGTGCCGCGCCCTCGGCAGGCTGGGGCTCGATGCCCACACGGGCGACGTGGAGCGGGAGGGATACCGGAAGGCCATCGCGGTGCGCCCGGACGTGGTGCTCGCTGACCTGACCACGCCGGGGGAGCCCGGCTGGTGGCTGTTCCAGCGCTTCCGGCGGCAGCCGCTCCTGCGCTGGACCCCGGTGCTGCTGCTGCGCTGGTGGGAGGAGACAGGGGACGGCCGGGAGCGCATCCTGACAGGCCGGGTGGTCGAGCGGCTGGCCGAGGCCCTGGCCCCGGTGCGCGTTCTCGAGGAGCGGATGACCGCCGGGCGCTTCGTCGGCGACCGGGTCGAGTCGACCGGCGTGCCGGTGCTGCTCCAGGTCATCGCCGCGTCCGGGCTCAAGGGGTGCTTCACGGTCAACGACTCGTGGAACATCTTCGAGTGCTGGTTCGACGCCGGCCGGCCTGTCTCCGCCGTGCGGCGGGGCGTGGACGGCGGGACCGACGTCGGGGAGACGGCCTTCCTGCAGCTCGTGCTCTGCGAGTCGGGCAGGTGGTCGGTCAGGATCGGAGACGAGGACCGGCGGGCGCGGGATCTGGAGGGGACCCTCGCCGCGTGCGTGGAGAAGGCCGCGGCGACCCTGGCGGAGCTGTTCGGGCCGGATGCGCGGATGGACCAGAAGACCGCCTCGCTGTTCGACGTCCGGCTCCCGGTGGTGCGCGAGGTGGCGGCGTCTCTCACCGGCGGGGGCCGCCAGCTCATCGATGCGCTGGCCGCGGGCGCCTCGCCGGCCGAGGTCGAGTCCCTGGTCACGGGCGAGGCCGACATCGTCGCCGCGGAGCGGGTGCTGCTGGCCCTGTTGCGCAACGGCGCCCTGGTCATCCGCAGCACCCCGGCCGCGGAAGCCCCGGATCGGACGGAGCTGGCGGTGGCCCGCGCCGCGGCCTCGCTGCTCGGGATCGTCGGCGCCGACCACCGGGCCCCGGCGCGGGTCGTCCGCGGGACCGCCGGCCCGGCTTCGGTGACCCGCCCCGAGACCGGCTACTACCGGGTGTCGAAGGTCCAGGCCGAGAAGGTCGCGGCCCGGGCTCGCGAGGGACTGGTCGTTCCCGGCTCCCGCATGTCGGTCAGCGACGAGCTCGCCCTGCCGAAACCGCCCGGCGGAGAGGCCGAGGAGGGCGGGCGTCAGACGCCGATGGTCACGCCGTCCCCCGAGGCGCGCGAGGCCGTCCTCGCCGGCGCGATGCTGTCCCGCCGCTCGAGCGGGCCGCTCGTGCTGCCGCGCGAGAGCCTCGTTCCCCCGCCGGAGCGCGAGGAGCAGCCGCGGGGCCCGTCGCAGATGTGGATCGCGATCCTGCTCGCGGTCATCTTGGGCGGCCTCGTCCTCACCGGCATCCTCCTCGTCGCCGGCGACCCCGGCCCGACCGGTGCGCTCGGACCGTGAGGGATTCCCGGAGGAGGTGGAGGGATCAGGTCTCGAAGCGGCGGTAGGTCACGCCGCGGGCCTTCAGGTCGGCGAGGATCGAGGCCACCAGGTCGGGGTTGCCGGCCAGGGCCTCGGGCGGGTGGACCCCGGGCTCCAGGGCGATGCGGCCGTCCAGCATGCCCCGGGCGGCGATGGCCGTCGGGAATCCCGTGGTGCGGGCCATCGAGGTCTCGCGGCGGGACCGGTCGGTGTGGTCGAGCAGATCCCACTGCACATGGCTAAACGGGCTCTTCTCGCCGTGGCTGACGGTGATCCGCATCACCGTGAACTCGTCCATGGTCTCGTCGAGGTGCCACGCGGGCTCCAGGAGCTTGAGCGTGACGTCCCGCGGGACGACCCGCGCGCCTTCGATCTCGATCGGCTCCATCGAAAAGAACCCGCTCTCCCGAAGCAGCGCGATCTTTTCCGTGTAGCCCGGGTAGCGCAGTGTCTTCTCCTCCATCCACGGGCAGTCCACGGTGTCGATCAGCGAGCGCAGCCCGTCGGTGTAGAACGCCTCGAGGGTGCCGATCTCCGGGAACTCGATGCGCTCGAGACCGGAGAGCGCCGGCCGCTCGCCTATCTGTCCGCCTATCCGGATCCGGGCCGGGCGGACGTATTCCTCCATCACGTCCGCCGGCGAGAACGGCGCTGCGTACTCCCAGGGCTGGCGGCGGACCGAGGGCAGGCCGCCCACCAGGATGCGGATCTGGCGCGGCTTCTCGACCTCGCGGGCGGTGGCCGCGGCCAGCAGGTTGCTCATCCCCGGGGCCACGCCGAAGTCGTACAGCACGCGGGCGCCGGTCCGCCGGGCCTCGGCGTCGAGGGTCCGGGGATCCTCGGGCATGAACGAGATGTCCACGCAGGCCTTGCCCGCGGCGACCACGCCGCTGAGGGTCCGAAGGCCCAGGGCGCCGGGCAGGGCGCCGACCACCAGGTCGAAATCGGAGATGATGCGCGCGATGACCTCCGGGTCGGTCAGGTCGTCGCAGATCGAACCGCAGCCGATCCTGCCGCAGACCTCCTCGAGCAGAGCGGCGCGGCGGTCCGCGACCACGACCTGGAGTCCCTTGTCCTCGGCCAGGTCCCGCGCGATCACGCGTCCCACCCGGCCGGCGCCCAGTACGATGACCTTGTGCATGGCTCTTTTCCTCGCGTCCTTCGGCGTCGCTTCGCCGACTGGAACGTTTACGCGCGAGCCGTCCCGGTGGCAAGGGAAGTCGTCGTTGGACGTAAGGCCGAGGGGCGGTCGCGGAAGCTGTCTACTTCCGGTCCAGCCGGCGCTGGATGACGTTGCGGGCGGCCAGCAGGAAGCCCAGGGTGAGGAAGGCGCCGGGCGGGAGGATCATCACCAGCACGCCGGGGTAGGAACCGCCGGCGAGGTCGAAGCGCACCACGCTCTCGCCCATCTGGAACACGGTCAAGGTCCCCGAGCCGAGGATCTCGCGGATCGCGCCGAGCACGAAGAGGAAGATCGTGAACCCGAGGCTCATGCCGAGGCCGTCCAGGGCCGAGCGCAGCACCGTGTTGCGCGAGGCGAAGGCCTCGGCCCGGCCGAGGATGATGCAGTTGACCACGATCAGCGGCACGAACAGGCCCAGGCTCCGCGAGAGATCGTACTGGAAGGCCTTGAGCAGCATCTCGACGATCGTGACGAACGAGGCGATGACCACGATGTAGACCGGGATCCGCACGCTCTTGGGCACGATCGGCTTGATCACCGAGACCAGGATGTTCGAGCAGATGAGGACCACGGTGGTCGCCACGCCCATGCCCAGGCCGTTGTAGGCCGAGTTGGTGACCGCCAGCGTCGGGCAGAGCCCGAGCAGCACGACGAGGACCGGGTTCTCCTTCCACAGGCCCTTGATCACCTCACCGGCCAGGCTCGTCTTAGCGGCCATCGCACACCTCCCCCGCTCCGAGCGGCTCTGCCTCGAGGATCTCGCCCCTTTGCTCGGCGAGGAGCTTCTGGGCCCCGAGGATCGCGTCGATCATCGAGCGGGACGAGATCGTCGCGCCGCTGATCTGGTCCACGTCGCCGCCGTCCTTGGCCACCTTCCAGACCATGTCCCCGGGCCCCTTGCCGACGAGCTGGCGGCGCCACTCGCAGTTGGTGATCGAGGCGCCCAGGCCCGGGGTCTCGGCGTGGCGCAGCACCTCGACACCGGTGACCGTGCCGTCGAGGGCCAGCCCGACCAGGGTCAGGATCGTGCCCGAGTAGGACTCGTGGCCCACGGATTCGACGGCGAGGCCGACGACGTCCGCGCCCTTGCGGCCCCGGTAGACCTTGAACCCGGCCACGCAGACCGCGTCGCCGTCCGGGGAGTTGTCGAAGGCGGGCGCCGACTTCTCGCAGGGGTCGGGCTTCTCGGAGGCGGGGAGCACGGCGCCGATGGACCGCAGGGTGAACAGCCGCTCGTTCTCGGCGATGAGCGGGCTGGTGGCATCGTTCATCGACGACAGCGCCAGGCCAGCCGCCGCGCTGATCAGCGTGAGCACGAGGATCATCTTCACGCTCTCGGGCATCACTCGCCTCCTTGCGCTGCCAGGCGGCGCAGGCCGAACTTGCGGGGCCGGGTGTAGGTGTCGATGACCGGCACGCAGGCGTTCATCAGCAGCACGGCGAACGACACGCCCTCGGGGTAGCCCGCCCACAGCCGGATCACCATCGTCAGGATTCCGCAGCCCGCGCCGAAGATCAGCTTGCCCACGGGGTACATCGGGCTCGTGACGTAGTCCGTGGCCATGAAGAAGGCGCCGATCATCACGCCGCCGGTGAAGAGGTGGAACACCGGCCCGGCGTAGGTCGCGTCGTCGATGCCGCTGGTCACCAGCGCCAGGATCGCCACCGTGGCGAGGAACGAGATCGGGATGTGCCAGGTGATGATGCGCATCAGCAGCAGCGCGGCACCGCCGAGCAGCAGGAACAGCGCCGAGGTCTCGCCCAGGGAGCCGTTGATCTGGCCCCAGAAGATCGCGGAGCCGTCGCCGAGGGCTGCCACGGCGTGGGCGCCCTTCTCGGCGAGCAGCCCCAGCGGCGTGGCCGCTGTGACCGCGTCCACCTGGTCTCCGGCCAGGGACACGACCTTGCCGGCCGCGTCGAAGGCAGCGACCGGCTGGTCGAACAGGGTCTCGCCCGTGCCGCGCGGGACCAGCCAGCGGGTCAGCGGCGCCGGGAAGGCGATCAGCAGGAACACGCGGCCGGTCATCGCCGGGTTGAACGGGTTCTGGCCCAGGCCGCCGAAGACCGCCTTGGCCACGACGATCGCGACGAAGGCGCCGACCCCGCAGATCCACAGCGGCAGTCCCGGCGGCAGGGTCAGTGCCAGGATCAGCCCCGTGAGCACCGCGGAGCCGTCCTGGAGCGTCACGGGCCGGCGGGCGACGAGCTGGGAGGCGGCCTCGAACACCGCCGCGAACGCCATCGTGCCGACGATCACCGTGAGGGCGGGCAGGCCGAAGAGCCAGACCGACCACGCGGCCGCCGGCAGCAGCGTCGCGGCCACGGTCCACATGATCCGCGCCGAGGAGGCGCCGCCGTGGGCGTGGGGCGAGGACGAGACGGTGAAGGTGGTCTCCATGGGTCAGCCCTGCCCTTTCTTGCGCCGCGCCGCGAGGATGCCCGACTTGCCGAGCCGGATCTGCTGCACCAGCGGGATGCGCGACGGGCAGCCGAAGGCGCAGGACCCGCACTCGATGCAGTCCAGGGCGTCCGCCTTCTCGGCGGCTTCCAGCAGGCCGAGCGCCGCCAGGTTGCCGATTTCAGTGGGCACGAGGTGGATCGGGCAGGCGGCCACGCAGCGACCGCAGCGGATGCACGGGGCCGGCTGCCGGTCGTCGACGTCGGCCGCGGCGAGCAGCAGGATGCCGCTGGTTCCCTTGGTGACCGGGGCGGTGGCGCCGTGCTGGGCCAGGCCCATCATCGGCCCGCCGAGCACGAGCTTGGCCGTGCCCGCGAGGTCGCCGCCGCAGGCCTCGATGGCCGCCGCCACGGGGGTGCCGACCCGGATGAGCAGGTTGGCGGGGCGGGCCACGGGCGCGCCGGTCACCGTGACCACCCGTTCGAAGAGAGGCCTGCCGCGGATCACAGCGTCGGCGATGGCCGCGGCCGTGCCCACGTTCTGCACGACGCAGCCCACGTCCATCGGCAGGCCTCCTGAGGGGACCTCACGGCCGGCGATGGCGTCGATCAGCTGCTTCTCCGCGCCCTGCGGGTACTTCTTGGCGAGCACCGCTATCTCGACGTCGCTGCCGGCCGCGGCCTCGCGCAGCTTCCCGATGGCGTCCGGCTT
This sequence comes from uncultured Myxococcales bacterium, assembly GCA_964476305.1. Taxonomy (GTDB): domain Bacteria; phylum Myxococcota_A; class Polyangia; order JAAYKL01; family JAAYKL01; genus CAYZAI01. The sequence goes on along the minus strand of CAYZAI010000031.1, from coordinate 13,118 downwards.
GTTCTCCTCGACGCCGACCACGACGCGCTTCGCGCCGAGCACGTGGCGCACGATGGCGAGCCCCGCCAGCACGTCGGCCGGCCGCTCGAGCATGATCCGGTGGTCGGCGGTGAGGTAGGGCTCGCACTCGGCGCCGTTCAGGATCACCGTGTCGATGGGCTTGGCCGGCGGCGGCGAGAGCTTGACGTGGGTCGGGAAGGCGGCGCCGCCCATGCCGACGAGGCCGGCCCCGGCCACGCGGTCCTTGATCTCCTTGGGATCGGCCGCGGCCCAGTCGTCGCCGAGCCCTTCGACCTCGACGGCGCGATCCTGCCCGTCGTTCTCGATCACCACGCACGGGACCGGCACGCCGAGCTGCCCGACGCGCGGCTCGACCGCCTTCACCTTGCCCGAGACCGAGGCGTGCACCGGCGACGAGACGAAGCCGCCGGCCTCGCCGACCGTCTGGCCCAGAAGGACCTCGTCGCCCGGGGCGACGCAGGGCTTGGCCGGGGCGCCGATGTGCTGGCTCAAGGGGATCGCCACCTCGGCCGGGGCGGCGAGCGGAGTGATCTCCGCAGTGGCCGAGCGGGCCTTCTCGCCGTGGGGCTTCACGCCGCCGCGGAATGTGAGCGGGCTCATGCCGCACCTCCGCTCTCGGCCTTCTCGGCCTTGGGCTTCTTCGCCAGGGCCTTGCGCTCCTTCTCGGCCTCCTTCCAGGCCGCGGCGCGCTTCTCGTGGGCGGCGCGGGCCGCCGGGTCGCCCAGCCACGCCCGCAGCGACACGGCCCGGGAGTCGAAGATCGAACCCTGCGGACAGGCCAGGGCCGCGGTTTCGTCGATGGCGGCCCCGTCGTCGGCGATCCGGGCCAGGGCCCCGTCCACGGTGAAGGCCGGGGACTGCTTGGTGCACAGCTTGCAGCCGGTGCAACCCACGGTGCAGACCGCCTTCACGTCCTTGGCCTTGTCGGGGTTCCTGCAGAGCACGTGGACCTGCCGGGCGCGGGGCACCAGCTCGATGATGCCGCGCGGGCAGGCGGCGACGCACTTGCCGCAACCGGTGCAGCGTTCCTTGATGACCAGGGCCAGGCCCCCTGGCGTCATCTCGATGGCGTCGAACGGGCAGGCCGCCTGGCACGAGCCCAGGCCGAGGCAGCCGTGGGTGCAGGCCTTGGGCCCGCCGGCCACAGCGTGGGCCGCGCCGCATGTCGCCACGCCGATGTACCGGGCGCGGGCGGGCGAGGCGGCGGTGTCGCCGGCGCAGGCCACCACCGCCACCTGGTCCACGGTCTCGCCGACCTCCACCCCGAGCACGGCCGCGATCTGCGTGGCGGTGTCCAGGCCGCCCGGCGGGCAGGCGCTCGGCAGGGCCTTGCCCTCGACCAGGGCGCTGGCGTAGCCCGAGCAGCCCGGGTAGCCGCAGCCGCCGCAGTTGGCGCCGGGGAGGATCGCCATGATCTTCTCGTGCCGTTCGTCTACGGCGACGAAGAAGGCCTTACGTCCCACGGCGAGCAGGGCCGCCATCACGAGCCCGATACCGGAGAGGATGGTCAGCGCAGTGAGCATCGGTGCCTCGATTCCCGTTCCGTCAGTTCGCCGGGGCGAGCCCGGAGAAGCCCATGAACGCCAGCGAGAGGATGCCGGCGGTGATCAGCGCGATGGCCGGACCACGGAACGCCTGGGGAATGCCGGCCTTCTCGAGGCGCTCGCGGATGCCGGCGAACAGGAGCAGGGCGATGGCGAAGCCCGCCGCGGCGCCCAGCGAGTGGAACAGCACCTCGAGCAGCGAGTAGCCCCGCTGGATGTTGAGCACCGCCAGCCCCAGCACCGCGCAGTTGGTGGTGATGAGCGGCAGGAAGATGCCCAGGGCCTGGTAGAGTCCCGGCGAGAGCCTCTGGATCGCCATCTCGGTCAGCTGCACGGTCGAGGCGATGACCAGGATGAAGACGATGGTCTGCAGGTACTCCACGCCCAGCGGCGCCAGCGCGTAGCGCTGCAGGAAGTGGGTGATCGTCGAGGCGACGAGCATCACGAACACCAGGGCCATCGACATCCCGAGCGCGGTGCTCGTCCGCTTCGAGACCCCGAGGAACGGGCAGATCCCCAGGAACTTCGACAGAACGAAGTTGTCGGTGAGCATGGCCATGAGGACGATGACGAGAATGCTCATGCGCGGCCTCGTTTCCGGCGCCGGGGAGGCGCCTCGAGACTGCTATCGATCATCGGCCGGGAGTCGTCAACCGTTTACATCGAGCGATGTTAGGCTGATCTAACTGGGCTTCAGGTGTCGAGCTCGTCGAGCTGCTCGATGAGGTCGATGGCCTGGGCCTCGTAGATGCGGTTCTCGGCGGCGCGGCCGATGCGCAGGGACTGCTCGAGGTGCTCGCGGGCCTCGGGGTACAGCCGCCGCTCGAAGTGGATGCGGCCGAGGAAGTAGTGGACCTGGACCTGCTCCCAGACCGTGTTGCGCTCGTTGGCCAGGGCCAGGGCCTCCTCGAGATGGGTCAGGCCGTCGCGGCTGGCGAATTTCAGCGCGTCGATGAACGCCAGGAAGATCTTGTTGAGGTTGACCACCATGTCCAAGCCGATCTCCTCGGCGACCTCCTGGGACATGCGGAGGTACGAGAAGGCCTTGCGGTAGTCGCCGAGCAGCACGAAGTCGTCGCCGAGGTTGTGGGCGTTCGCCGCGATCTGGTCCTTCAGGTTGTACTCGCGGGCGATCTCGAGGGCGCGGATGCTGTAGATCACCGACTTCTCGGTGTCGCGGCTCATGTAGAAGACCTGGGCCCGCGAGCGCTCGAACGTGCAGCGCACCTCGGGCAAGACATCGGGCGTGATCAGCCGCTCGGCCTCCCCGATGGTGGCGACGGCCCGCTCGAGCTCACCCGAGTTGGCCTCGGTCTTGGCCAGCTGGGACATGCAGGCGATCTGCATGTCGACGTCGCCCGTCACGTGGCAGAGATCGACGGCCTCGCGGTAGAACGGCGCGGCCTTCTTCATGTCGCCCAGCAGGATGTAGATCTCGCCGGCAGTGGCCCGGACCTCACAGCGCATCACCGGATCGCCGAACTCGTCGGCGAGCTGGATGGCGTGCTGGAAGTACTGCTGTGACTCGGCGAAGCGGTCCGAGCGGCCGTGAAGCTCGGCCGTCAGGCGAAGCACCTGGATCCGCGAGCGCTGGTCGCCGAGCTCGTCGGCGAGCTGCTCGGCCAGGCGCATCTTCTGGATGCCCAGCTCGTGCTGGCTGCTCTTGATCGCCAGCTCGCCGATGGGCAGGTAGAGCGAGAGGATTCGCTCGGTGTCGGGGCGGGGCACGTTGTGCAGCAGGTCGAGGGCCTTCAGGTAGTGATCGAGGGCCGCGCGGTGCGAGTAGTCGGCGGCGACCTTGGCGCCGGCGCGGATCAGGTAGTCCACGGCCTTCTGACGGTTGCCGCCCTCCTGGTGGTGGATGGCGAGGCGCTCGACGAACTCGTCCAGGCGGTCGGCGAACATGTCCTCGATGGCCGCGGCCACGGCGGCGTGGATCTCACGGCGGTCGGTGAGCACGATCCCCTGGTAGACCACGTCGCGCACCAGCTCGGAGGCGAAGGCGAACTCGGTGGCCGAGATGCGGGTGACGAGCCCGACGTCCTTCAACCCGAGCAGCACCGGTCGCAGCTGGGCCACCGGCACGCCCGTGACGCGGCTGAGCAGGGCCAGGTTGAAGCGCTGGCCCATCACGGCGGCGCGCTGCAGGAGGCCCTTCTGCTCGGACGGAAGCCGCTTGACCCGGGCCGAGACCAGGCCGCGCAGGGTCTTGGGCAGGTCCGTCAGGCGCGCCTCGGGAACGTACTCGACACGATTGTCGAGCACGGAGACGATGCCGCTCGCCAGGAGGGCCTTGACGTACTCCTCGATGTACAGCGGGTTGCCGTCGCTCTTCAGTGCCACGTCCATCAACAGGTCGTCGGGGGCCTTCCGGACGCCGAGCCGCGAGAGCGCCAGCCGCCGCGAATCGGTCTCGGACAGCGGCGAGAGGCGGATCGCGGTGCACGCCGGGTGCTGCTCCCAGGCCGCGGTGGAGCCGGGTGTGCCCGCCAGGGCCAGCAGCAGCGGCACGTGCCCGATGGAGCGGGAGAGGTGCTGGAGGATCTCGACCGACTCGTTGTCGGCGTCCTGCAGGTCATCCAGGAACAGGACCGTCATCTTGTCGGCGGCCAGGCTCGAGGCGGCGCGGATCAGCGCCGAGCGCAGCTGCCGGCCGCGGTCCTCGGGGCTGGCATCGTGTTCGGCGTCGGCGCCGAGCACCACGGCCACGGCGTCCACCTCCTCGGGGATCAGGCCCAGCTCGCGCAGCCGCTCGACCTTGGCGCGCAGCTCGCTGCGCTGCTCGATCTCGCCGAGCGCGAGGATCGAGCGGAACATGGCGGCCACCGTCGAGTAGGGGATGTTGCGGCGCCAGGGCAGGCAGGCCGCCTCGTACCAGCCGATCTCGTGACCTCCCGTGGCCAGCCGCTGGTTCACCTCGTGCATCAGCCGGGACTTGCCGGTGCCGGGATCGCCCTCGATGCAGGTGACCCTGCCCGCGCCCCGGCTGACCATGGCCAGGGCCTCCCCCACGGCGCGGAGCTGGTCGCGGCGGCCGAAGATGCGACCGTAGGTCTCGGCCACGGGCCGGCGACCCACGACCTTGCAGACCATCTGATCGACCCCGGCTACCGAGGTGGTGGTCACCTCCTCGAAGCGGAAGCTGTCCGCGGCCAGATCGCGGCCCGCGCCCGAGGTACAGACCCAGCCGATCCCGCGCTTCGCCAGATCGCGGGCGGCCTGGACCGCCCTGAGGTACGCGTCGTCCTCACGGACCTTGCCCCCGGCCGTGACCACGATCTTGTCGGGGTGCACGCCGACGCCGATCTGGAAGCGGCCGGCCGGTCCCTCTGCGGACAGGGCCGTCCGCTGCAGCCGCAGCGCCGCTGTGATGGCGTCCTGGGTGTCGCGGCCGTCGGCCACGTCGACCCCGAACAGGGCGACGATCAGGTCGCCGCGCTCCTCGGCCACCGAGCCGCCGCCCTCGTCGATAACCTCGAGCAGCCGCGCCGCGAGCTCCGGTGGCGGGGACGGGCCGATCAGCTCGATGGCGACCACGGTCATGTCCCTCAGCTCGGCCATCAGCCCGCGCGTTCCCGTGGTGGAGGTCTGGGAGTCGGAGCCGGCCGCGGTGGGCACCTGCACCGAGGTGATCTCCTCGGGGTCGGAACCGTCCCGGACCGAGGCGGCGGTGGAGGCCGCCATGGTCTCGCCGCCGACAGCCTCGACCAGCCGGGCCTCGCTGGCGTGGTCCACGACCGCCTCGCGATCGCGCAGCTCCTGGAGGAAGGCGGAGACCGTGTGGGCGCCCACCCGCGTGCCGGCTGAATAGAGGAACGAAATCAGCTCCTCGTAGAACGAGCCGGCGTGCTCGAAGCGGTTGTCCGGCACCGCCGCCATCGCCCGCTGGACGATGGTCGCGAGATCGACAGGGGTCCCGGCGCCACCCTCGGTCTCGCGGACCGGGGGGTAGAGCGCGTTCTGCGCCCTGTGGATGACGTCGGCGACCTTGAGCCCCTTGAAGGGGTTGGTGCCGGTCAGCGCCTCGTACAGCACGACGCCCAGGGCGAAGATGTCGACCCGGCGGTCGTGGGGCAGGGCCAGGGCCTGCTCGGGCGCCATGTAGGCGTACTTGCCCTTCACCACGCCGGGCTCCTCCTCTTCCAGTGTGGTCTTGGCCCGGGCGATGCCGAAGTCGGTGATCTTCACCTCGCCTTCGTAGGAGACGAGAATGTTGTGGGGGCTGATGTCGCGGTGGACGATGTTGAGCGGCTCCAGGTTCTGGCCGCGACGCCGGTGGGCGTAGTCGAGGCCCTTGGCGACCTCGCTGGCCATGTACGCGGACAGCTCGGGCGGCAGCGGTCGCCCGGCGTCCTGGCACTTCTTGAGGAGTGTGGAGAAGTCGAGACCCTGCACGAACTCCATCGCGATGTAGTAGGAGTCGCCGACCTTGCCGAGATCGAAGACCTGCACGATGTTGGCGTGGTTGAGGCAGACCGCGATCTTGGCCTCGTTGATGAACATCTCGACGAAGCGGTCGTTGTCGGTCAGGGTGGGCAGGATCCGCTTGATCACCAGCAGCTTCTCGAAGCCCTCGACGCCGTAGGACTTGGCCTTGAAGACCTCGGCCATGCCGCCGCGGCCGAGGAGCTCGAGGAGCTGGTACTTGCCGAAAATCATCGCTTCGTCCGCCAATCGACGCTGTGAACGCCCGATGACAGGATCCTGTTCCTCTTTCTTCGTGCCCCGATCACACAATCCGGATGAAGAAGCCCGTCATCCGACGCTCAACCGGGTCGCCCGTCAACCCCTTTTTTTCGCGATCTCGGCCACGAGGGCCTCGAGAAACGCGAACGACCGCTCCACCGTGGGAATGGAAACCCGCTCGTCCGGGGAGTGCGGGTTCTGGATGGTCGGGCCGAAAGAGATCATGTCGAGGCCCGGGTACTTCTCGGACAGGATGCCGCACTCGAGGCCCGCGTGGATCGCGGTGAACCTCGGTTCGATGCCGTGGACCTCGGTGTAGACCTTTCGGCCCAGGGCCAGCAGCTCCGACTTCAGGTTCGGCTGCCACCCGGGGTAGCCCTCGGAGGGCTCCACCCTGGCCCCGGCCAGGGTGCCGATGGACTCGATCTGGGTGATCACGCCTTCCAAGGCCGAGGCCACGGACGAGCGCGACGAGGCGAGCAGCACCAGATGGGCCTTCTCGGTGCGCACGCGGGCCATGTTGCTGGAGGTCTCGACGAGCCCGGCGATGTCCCGGGACATGGCGATCACCCCGTGGGGCAGGGCCGTGAGCAGCGCCAGCGCGGCGCTCCCGGAGCCGGCCGTGAAGGCCTCGTCCGGTCGGGCGGCCGGCGCGGTGGTCAGGCTCAGCTCGGGCTCGGCGCCGGCGAACTCCGCCCGGAAGCCGGTGAGCTCGGACGCCAGGATCTTCTCGACCTTCGCCTTGTCGGCCGGAGCCACGGCGATCACGGCCCGCGCCTCCCGCGGGATGGCGTTGTGCTTGTCGCCGCCCTCGATGGAGGCCAGGGCCACGGCGGCCTCGCGAGACGCGGCGACGAGGGCCCGCGCCAGGAGCCGCACGGCGTTGCCGCGGTTGTGGACGATGTCGAGGCCCGAATGGCCCCCGCGCAGGCCCCGGATCTCGATCGCCAGGCCCTCGCGATCGGCTGGGACGGGCTCGCGGGAGACGGGCAGCGAGATGTGGCAGTCCCGGCCCCCGGCGCAGCCGACGTAGAACACGCCGTCCTCCTCGGAATCGAGGTTGATCAGCAGCTGGCCTTTCACGAAGCCGGGCTTCAGGGCCTGGGCGCCGTCCAGGCCGGTCTCCTCGGAGATCGTGCACAGGACCTCGATGGGGCCGTGGGTGGCCGAGCCCTCGAGGAACGAGAGGCCCATGGCCAGGCCCACGCCGTTGTCCGCGCCCAGGGTCGTACCGTCGGCCTTGAGCCAGTCGCCGTCCCGGACCAGCTCGATGGGATCCTTCTCGAAATCGAAGGTCTTGTCGGAGTTCTTCTCGCAGACCATGTCCAGGTGGCCCTGGAGCACGACCGCGGGCGCCTGCTCGCAGCCCTTGGTGGCCGGGATGCGCACCCCGACGTTGCCGATCTCGTCCCGCTCCGCCACCACCCCGCGCTCCTTGGCCCAGGCCATCACCGCCTCGCCCAGGGCCCGCTCGTTGCCGGAACCGTGGGGGATCTGGCAGATCCTGCCGAAGTACTTCCAGACGGACTGGGGCTTCAGGTTCTCGATGGGGCTTGGCATGTGGTGTCTCCTTTGGCGGTGGCGTCGGTTCGCGGTTTTCGCCCTGCGGGCGCGAGTACTATAACGGCCTCCCAGCGTCCTGGCGAGCCGGTTTTTCGGCTCCCACGGATGGATCCTCGCGGTGTTGCCGGAAAACGGATATTGCCACTTCGTGAAAAAACGGCGAAGGGAAGGGATGCCGAGTGCCGGGTATCTGTGACCGCCCGCTGCGGTATCTGGGTGAGATGTTCGGGATGGTCGAGAAGGACAGACGCACCTTCGCCGTGATGCTCGGCGCCGTGTTCCTGGCGGCGCTGGTGGTCCGGCTGTGGTGGGTGTTCGAGGTACAGCCCCCTGGCGAGGCGGTCTTTTCGGACATGCGCGGCTACATCCAGCGCGCCCTGTGGCTGCTCCGCGGCGAGCAGGATATCTCGGTGGAGCGGCAGTTCACCATGGCGCTGTACCCGTTCGGGACGCACTGGTTTCTCGCGGCCCTGCTCCGGCTCCCCGGCTCCGTCGATCCGGAAGTCCTGGCCGGGACCCGCCTCGGCCTCGTCGGTTGCGATCTTTCGGCTCTCGGCGTCGTGCAGGCCCTGCTGAACGCGGCGGTGGTCCCCTTCGCGATGCTGGCGGCGCGGCGGATGTTCCGCGGGCTCGCCGGTCCGCTCGTCGTCGGGGTGCTGCTCGCATTCTGGCACCCGCTGCTCGTCTTTTCGGGCTATTTCCTGTCCGAGACGCCCTTCACCTTCTGCCTGGCGCTGTCCTTCTGGCTGTGGCTGCGCTACTTCCAGACGGGCCGGGGACACTGGGCCGCGGGTCTGGCCGTGGCGGTGGGGTTCACCTTCCGGCCACAGCTGCTGCTCACGGCCCTGCTCGGGCTGCTCTGGCTCGCCTGCCGCCATGGGCGGATCCCCTCCTTCCGCTGGCGCCACCTGGCGTGGCTCGCCCTGCCCATCGCGCTGACGGTCACCCTCAGCGCTGCGCGCTACCGACACTTCACCGGCGAGTGGGGGCTGATATCCGGGAACGCGGCCATTGGCCGGTTCTTCGCCGCGACGGAATACGCCGGCATCCGCGGGGGCAAGGGCCACAGGTTCACGCCACCCGCCCGGACCCCCGAGAACGGCTTCGCCGGGGCCTACGTGGTACCCGGGTTCATCTCCGAGGCGGCCCCTCTCGACGAGGAGCGGGAGAGGGTCTGGTCCGCCAAAACAACGATGGAGAAGGCCTTCACGCTGCAGCGGAACATCGCGTTCCTCGCGCACCGGAACCTCCTGTGGCCGGAACGGAACGCCGCCCACTACGCGGAGCGGCACCGGGCCACGATGAAGCGCCTCGGCCTCGCCACGGAGGTGCCGGAGGAGGGGGAAGACCGGAACCCCGAGGAGGAGACGGACGAGGAAGACGGGGCGGGACCCGACGAGCCCGGCTGGCGGCAGCAGTTGGTCGGTCTGGACGAGGCGGTGGTGCTGTACGGGCTGATCCCCCTGGCGCTCCTCGGCTTGGCCTTCGTCGCCTGGCGCCGCCACCCGGGACTGGAGCTCGCCGCGCTGCACCTGGGCACCATGGCGTTCTCGGCCGCCGCCTACTTCGGCGAGGTGCGCTACCGCGTGCCCTACGACGTCTTCCTGGTGCTGGCGGCGGTCTACTCCGTGCTGGCCCTGGCGCGGCTGGAGCCGTCCCCCGGGCCCCAGGGTCGACTCCCACGGCTGCTCGCGGCCGTCGGGATCTTTGCGGTGGTCCTGCTGATCGGTTTGTCCGTCGCGGCCTGGTACCGCAGCGACGACGCCCGCCTCGGGCGCGCCACGGGGCGCCTGGAGGACGCCGACGGCGCGGAGCTGCGGCGAGCCCTGAGGGATCCGTCGCCGTGGACCCGGGGCGCCGCCATCCGGGTCGTCGCCGGCCGGGCGGCCGACGAGGAGGGGCTCGTCGAGGCCCTCATGCCCTTGCTGGCGGATCAGTGGAAACCCAACCGCCAGGCGGTGCGACAGGCGCTGGTCGAAATCGGCGAGCCGGCGGTGGGCCCGCTGATCGAGATGCTCGGCCGCGATTCGCCCCTCGGCGGCCTGACCTACCCGGTGGGCGAGGGCGTGCACGGCATCCGGACTTCGGCCAAGGACGCCCTCGGCGCGCTGGGATCGGTCGCCCTCCCCGCCCTGGCCCGGACGCTGGAGGAGAGCAACGACGCCCTGGCGAGGCGCAACACCGTGGGTGCACTGGGGCGGATGAAAGGGGAAGCGGAAGCGGTGGTGCCCCTGCTGCTCGAGGCCAACGCCGCGGACGAGGACGGTGGAGTCCGGGCCAATGCCCTGGCCGATCTCGGCCGACTCGCCCCCCTGGACCCCCGGGTGGAAGCCGCGGCCCGCAGGTCCGCGACCTCGGTGGACCGCCGCCTGCGCAGGATCGCGACTGACGTTCTCGAACGGGTGGCGGGGGCGCGGCGGAACGCGGGCCGTCGGTAGATGCGGTCCCCGGGCACGCATCGGAAGGGCGAGCGGTCACCCTCACCGGAGCTTCTCATCCCGCCCGTCCGGGTGGTACACTTCCCTGCCTCGCTTCGTCGAGGCGGAGGATGACGTTGCACATCAGGGTACCCACGAGGAGCGTCGCGCTGTGCTTTGCGGTGCTCGCCGCCACGGCGGCCGGCTGCGACAAGGCGGGTGGCGTGCGGCTGGTGCCGGTCTTCCCCGACAACCGGCCCGAGCTGCTCGACGACATCGGCATCGACAGCCTCGAGGTGCGGCTCTTTCCGCAGGACGACGAGGCCGGGACCGGACAGAAGTGGGTCAGGGTGGAGCGCGGCGACAGCCTTTCCCTGGCGCTGGAGCCTGGGACCTGGAAGGCGGAGGTCCGCGGTGTGAACGGCAGCGGCGTCGAGGTCCGGGGAGAGACCGTGGCCTTCCAGGTCGAGGCCGGCGTGGATCGCGAGATCCCGTTCTTCCTCGGGGAGGTCGGCGCCTTCAACCTCGCTCGCCTGGAGCCCGCCGACGTGGCCGACGAGCTGGCGGGTATCGAGGGTCACACAGCGACCCTCTATACGGACGGCGCCGGGCGATCGCGGATCCTGGTGGCCGGCGGGCGCCGCGCCGGGGAGCTCTCCTCGGACGCGTTCGTCATCGACCCGGTGGAGTTCACCGTCGAGAGCCTGCCCAGCCTGAGCTGCCCCCGGGCGGATCACGTCGCCCTGCTCGTCGACGTCGAGGCGGGTCGGCGCGTGGTGCTGGCGGGCGGCGAGGGCTCCTGTGCGGACGAGCTCGACGTCTTCGACACGGTCGGCGAATCCTTCTCGGGGGTGAGCGTCTGCGGCGTGACCGATCCCCGGCCCGCCGTGGCCGAGGTCGAGCGCCTCTCGGGCGAGCTCGTCCAGACCGGGCGGGTCATCGCCCCGGGAAACCCCCGTTGCGTGGTGGACATCTTCACGGGCGACTGGGAGCAGGACGTCCCCAAGGTCGATACCGGTCCCGACGCCCCGAGCTACGCCGTGGCCAACTCCCAGGGGCAGGTGCTGATCGTGACGCAACACCAGCGGCTGTTCCTGGACGAGGCGGAGAAGGGGAGCAGTTGCATCGAGGATGACGGTTGGCTCGGGGACGCGACCTGGGCTGGCATCGAGGAGCGCCAGGGGGGGTGCCTGACCTTCCTCGGCAACGACCAGTTCCTCTTCGCGGGCGGGCGGCTGCCCGGTGACGAGGATCCTGTCCACGCCTGGACCATCGTCTCGCTGAAGCGCGACTGCGAGCTCTCCAATGTGCTGGAGGGCGTGCGCCCGGAGGACCCGCCGCCCGCACGCGGCTTCGCCCTGATCGACCTCGGCTCGGACACGTCCTTGAACCTGATGATGGCAGGAGGGCTCGACGAGTCCGGGGAAGCCGTCGATCGCGTGTCGCTGCTGGTCCAACCGACGCAGGCCGCGGCGCCGACGATCCACGACCTGTCCAGCACCGCCCGCGCGCGCCCCGTCAGCCTGGTCTTCCCCCGGGCCGGCGCGGCGGTGGTGTCCGCCCCGGACGGCAACACCTGGCTCATCGGTGGCGGCGAGGAGGCCCAGCCCGAGATCTTCGTGGGCGGCGCGAGCTTCGCCACTACCTGGGATCGCTTCGAGAGGCGCAAGCCGACGATGCGGCTGACCTGGATTCTGGACAACGGCGGCGGGGCGCCGGACGAGTGGTTCGACGGGCTGCTGCCGGATTTCCGCGATCACGTGGCCGGGCGCATCGTCACCGAGTTCTACCTGGGACTGCGGACGATGGTGCTGATGGCGGCCAACTCCGACCACGGGCTGGATCTCTCCGACCTCGGCGTCGGGTTCGACGATCTGGCCGAGTCCGGCGGTTGCGGCGACAGCCCGATGCCCATCAGCGTCGTCGCCGCCGGCGATCTCGCGGACGTCGAGCTCCCGGGCGGCGTGGTCGAGCTCCCCGACGAGGGCCAGGGCGGGGTCGAGGCGGATCTCCTCGCGGAGATCGACAACATCTTCACCCAACTCGGGCAGGATCGGAACGGCTGTGTCTGGCGCCAGTTCTACCGCCGCGCCTTCGACGCGGTGGGGCAGGCCGGAACGGACAACGCAGGGGCCGTCGACCTGTCGACAGGCATCACGCTGGTGCTGCTCGCCGCTCGGGACGACGATTGCAGCCAGGGCGTGTTCGAAGGCGGCTCCTTCGTCGGGACCCCGCCCTCGGCCGGTACCCTGGCGGCCCACCATTGCACCGTGGATTCGGGGGCGGCGATGGCCGAGTTCGACACCTATTTCGGCCTGCCGCCCGGCGATCTCTCCGCCGGGGACATGAGCAGTGTCGTCCGGGACCTGGCGTGGGATCCCGGCGACGCGATCTTCGTCTACGTGGGCGGGGCGGCAGGGGCGGAGCCGGCAGCCTGCACCAGCCCGCGATACGGCAGCCTGGAACCATCCCGGCGTACCCGGGAGACCCTCGCGTGGCTCGACGGGCACGGCCCCCGCACCGCGGAGGTGGACCTGTGCGGCGTGGCGGAGGGCGACGACCTGGACCCGATGATGGATGGGGTCGTGACGCTCGTGCGCGGCCAGCTGCCGCTGCAGGCCTGCGTGAGCCTGGCCGTCGCCGGCACCTCGGCGGATTACGACTCGGAGAAGGGCGAATACGTGCCCGTGGATTCCGTGGACGCCGCGGCCGAGGAGGTCGCCGGAATCGCGAGGGATCTGTGCCGGGCGATCACGGTCATCAAGGTCGGGACGGACGACAGGCACTCCGAGGCGATTCCCGTGGATCTGGCTGCCTGCCGGGCCGGGACCGACTCGGACAGGCGGGCCGGGTGCACGACGGACGAGTCGGGGTGGCGGGTCCGGGC
>CAYZAI010000030.1:19133-20542 GCA_964476305.1 uncultured Myxococcales bacterium | reverse complement strand
CGGTATCGGTATCGGTATCGGTATCGGTATCGGTGTCGGTATCGGTGTCGGTGTCCGCGTCGGTGCCCGTGTCCGTTTCCGTGTCGGTCGTGGAATCGGTGTCCCGATCTTCGGTGTCGGTCTCGGTGTCCGTGTCCACGAACGGCGTGTCCGAGCATTCGTTGCTGCAGTAGACCGTGGTGAGCGACTCGGGCGGGTCGAGCAGGGACCACAGCATCTGGCCGCAGATCTGGCCCTCGGAACAGCCGAAGTCAATCACACTGCAGGCCGGACCAGCGATCACCACCGGGTTGGTGCAGTCGAGATCGAGCTGCAGGAACGGATCCTCGCCGGTCCCGGTGTCGGTGTCCGTGTCGGTGTCCGTGTCGGTATCGCTGTCCGTGTCTGTGTCCGTGTCGGTGTCCGTGTCGCTATCTGCGTCGGTGTCCGCGTCCGAGTCCGAGTCGGTGCTCGCGTCCGGGGCGGCGTCGGCATCGTCGTCGTCGCCGCAACCGGCGAGGCCCAGCGCGGCGGCGGCCGCGCAAACCAGCACCAGGTGGAGGAACCTATTTGACATCATGGCGATATCCTTTCTCCCGGATCCCTGATCCGAGCCTTCGGGCCACTTGCGTTGGAACAGTCATAGATCATTGCCGGGGTCGTTGGCAAACGTCATGTGCCCCGGGAGAGGATGACGGTATCAGAGGATGACGGTATCAATTGAAGGCCGCAGGGTCGAGATCGGCCCGGATCATCGCGAACTCGAGGGATATGGTACCGCTGGACATCGGGCAGCCCGTGCCGCCGCAGAACTCGGCGACCTCGTCGATGGTGATCCTGCCCCCGACGAGCACCGCCTCGAGGCGCGCTTCGACGATGGTCTGGTTCAGCATGCTCTGGGGCCTGACCCACAGCAGCGAGGCGCCGAACGCATCGGAATCCTCCTCGGACAGCTCCAGCACGGTGCCCGCGGTGAACGACTCCTTGGGGATGACGATCTGGAGCACGCGCACCCACAGCGGGCTCGTGTTTATCTGCTGCATCGCGATGATGACGCTGTCCACGTCCTCGGGAACCTCCGGATCCGCCTCGACCTCCGTTGCGTAGTTGGTGGTAGAGAAGACGATCTCCTGGCAGTTGAAGCTGTTCGCGATGGGGAACCCGTGCATGTCGGCCTGGCCGACCTCCGTGCCCACGGGGACGACGTTCAGGCTCCACTGGGCCTTGACCTGCCCGCGCGGCACGCAGGCGAGTTCGTCCAGGCCCTCGGTGAACGCCAGGCAGAGGCTGGCGCTGCCGTCGCAGGTGTACTCCTGTGGATCCGCGTCGGTATCGGTGTCGGCGTCCGTGTCGGCATCCGTGTCGGCATCCGTGTCCGCGTCGGTGTCGGCATCCGTGTCGGCGTCGGTGTCGGTATCGGTGTCGGCGTC
>CAYZAI010000030.1:0-19033 GCA_964476305.1 uncultured Myxococcales bacterium | reverse complement strand
GTGTCGGCGTCGGTGTCCGCGTCGCTGCCCGTGTCGGTGTCGGTGTCTTCGACGGCCTGACACTCGGGGTAGCAGTAGTTGGCGATGACCATGTCCGCGGTGGACGATCCCTCCCAGATGTGCTCGGAGCAGACGCCCGCGGTGCAGTCGTTCGAATCGAGGTCGCAGGTCGTGGTCGCGGCCGGCTGGGGGTTCGAGCAGTCCAGGGTGATGTCCATCGTGAACTCAGTGTCCGTGTCCGAGTCCGTGTCCGTGTCCGTATCCGCGTCGGAATCCGTATCCGTGTCCGAGTCCGTGTCGGTATCCGTGTCCGTATCGGCATCCGTGTCCGTATCGGCATCCGTGTCCGCGTCGGTCGTCGCGCCATCGTCATCGTCTCCGCTGCAACCAGCCGGAGACAGTGCCAGGGTGGCCGCAACGACCAGCAGCATCGCGTATCTGTAAAACGAGAACATCGCGTCACCTCCTTGGGTCCGGCTCTCGCGCCAAGACTCGGATAGCGGCACTTTATCAAAGAACACGCCGTGCAAGTCACTTTTTTTGCTGCGGCACGTATCAGCTTGCCTTTTGGGGCCCGGATGGCGATCATCTCTTTTCCGTCTCTCCGGGAGAAACTCCTGGAAGCGATACGAAGTGCACATGGCGAAGAAACGGCTCAGCGCCCGGTTTTTCGTGACGTTGTTCTCAAGCACCGTCATGGCGCTCGTTTTCGGTGCGCTGTGGCTGGGGATCCAGTCCTTCGAGCTGTTCCACGAGGGGCTCGAGGCCAGGCTCGGACGGACCACGGCCGCGACCGTGCGCCTGCCTTCCAGCTACTTCCGCATCACCATGCTCCGCAGCGAGTTCCACTACCTGCAAACCGCCTCGTCGGCTTGTCCCCAGATGGTGCCTCGTGGGACCAGGCTGGAGAAGGGGGAGGAGTGCGCGGGGATGGTCCGGGCCTACGAGCGGGCACGACGGCCGATCCGCCCCCTCAAGCTGCTCGGCATCTTCCTGTTCAACTGCATCTCGGCGCTGTTCCTCAGCCGGTTTCTCCGCCGAGACGGAGGGGGGCGAACGGCCTGGCTGCGCAGCCACGTGACTATCCTGATTCTGGTCACGGTGATGCTGGCAGGCAACAAGGCGATGCTGCTGCTCACATCCCTGCCCGCCCAGTTGATGCTCGTGGCCTTCGTGCCCCTGCTGAGCGCCTACTTCCTGGGTAAGCGACACGCCTACGGCGTCGCCTTCATCGCCGCCATGCTCGCCGCCTCCCTGGTGAATTTCGAGGTCGAGGTGATGCTGATGCAGCTGGTGACGAGCGTGGCCGCGGTGCTGGCGCTGGGACCCCGTCACCGGGCGCGCGTGCTGGTCCGGGCAGGAGCCATGGCCGCCTGGGTGGCGGTGACGGCCGCCATTGTCTCCACCCTGCTGTTCGCGGGCACCCTGGATATCCACGACGACCTCCTGGAACACTTTGATCCGCGATATTCGCTGTGGCTGGCGTCCCTGTTCAGCGGCCTCGGCTCGGGGGTTCTCGCGTGGGTCGCCCTGCCGGCGGTCGGGCCGATGATGGGGGAGGTGTCTCGCAGCAAGCTGCTGGACCTGCAGGAGCTCGACCGACCCCTGCTGCAACGCCTCCGGGAGCGAGCTCCGGCCACCTGGGAGCACAGCCGCACCATGGCCAACCTGGCGGAGGCCGCGGCCCACGCCATCGGCGGCAACGCCCTGCTGGTCCGCGTCGGGGCCTACTACCACGATGTGGGCAAGAGCTCGAAGCCCGAGTTCTTCATCGAGAACCAGAAGGGGGGCGAGAATCCCCACGACCAGATGGAGCCCGTGGAATCAGCCCGCGCGATCTTCCACCACGTCACGGAGGGCGTCCGACTGCTGAGCCAGGAGGGGTTGCCCGAGGACGTGATCGAGTTCGTCTACAGCCATCACGGCACCAGCCTGCTCGAGTACTTCTGGCACAAGACCATGTCCGCGGAAAATCCCGAGGGCTATACCGAGCGCGACTTCACCTACCCCGGTCACACGCCGAGCACCCGCGAGACCGGGATCCTGATGCTCGTGGACGCCATCGAGGCCGCCGCCCGCACCGTGGAGCAGCCGGAGAAATCCAAATTCGAGGCCCTGGTCCAGCGGATCCTGTTCTCCAAGCTGTCCCAGGGCCAGCTCAACGAGAGCGGGCTTTCGATCACCGATCTCAAGATCGTGGCCAACACGCTGGTGGACACCCTGGTGAGCATGTACCACGCCAGGATCAAGTATCCGTGGCAGGGCGACAGCACCGGTGCCGTGGTCACCACGGGCGACGCGCCGAGACCCACACCACAAGGCGAGACACCCGCGCCTGCCCCTGCTTCGGTCCCGGTACCCGCTCCGGTCCAGGCGCCTGCTCCGATCCCGACGCCTGCTCCGGTCCCGGTACCCGCTCTGGTCCAGGCGCCTGCTCCGATCCCGGTACCCGCGCCGGTCCCGGTACCCGCGCCGGTTCCGTCCACGACCCTCGTTCCAGCTCAACAATCACCATCCGGAACGCAGCCCGTCGTCGCGCCCCAGGTCACGCCAAACACCTACAACGGCCCGCCCCCGGCCCCGCCGGCGACCCCCCACGACGGCAACGGCTCCGAAAAGTCCTGAATCTTTCCTTTGGAAGCGCAGCTGGTCGATCACGGCTCGAGGGTGGAGAGGTCCTCTCCCGTGGCGCGGAGCAGGCCGAGCAGCGCGATCTGGGCCTCGAACCGGCGGGTGATGAGGCCGATCTCGGCCTCGCGGCTCATGCGGCGGGCGTCGCTGACCGCCAGGGAACTGCCCGTTCCGGCCATGTACTCGGAGACCGTGAGCTCCAAGGTCTCCCGCGCCAGGTCGACCTGCTCGGCGGCGACCGCGATCCGGTCCAGGGCCGTGAGATAGGCCCTCCGCGCCCTGCGTATCTCGAGAACCGCGTTCGCCCGGGCGTCCTCGGCCCTGAGCTCGGCCTGGCGGGCCGCGGCCCGCCCCCGATCCAGGTCGGCGTAGCGGGTCTGGGTGTAGATGGGCACGCTCAGCACCAGGTACGCGGCCCAACTCGTGTGATCCGTGTTGCCCAGACCCGTCGGCGAGGTGAACTGGTGGGTCAGCTGCCAGGACGCGTTCAGTGACGGCAGGAACTGCATCCAGGCCATGTCGACCTGGAGCCCGGCCGTCTCTGCCAGGGCCTGCTGGAGCTTCAGATCCTCGCGGCGCTCGACCCCGGAGCGCACGAGATCGCCCTCCTCGGCGGAGACACCCGGCAGCTCCCGGGACTCCACGGGCATGGGCAGGCCGCCGACGCCGGTCAGGGTGCCCAAGGCGTCGCGGCTGTCGCTCAGCGCCGCGTGAGCGCCGATCAGCGCCTCCCGGGTGCGGACCAGGTCCGACCGGGCGCGGACCACGTCGAGACGGGACCCGACCCCGGAGACGAGGCGCGTCCGGGCGATCTCGAAGTGCCGGGCCGTGGTGCGGATCTGTCCCTCGTAGATCTCGATCATGCCCGCCGCGGTCAGCGCCTGGTAGAAGGCCTGGGCCACGGTCAGCAGCAGCGCCTGGCGCGCCTGGGCCACGGTGAGCTCCGCTACCCGCTCGCCCTGCCGCCCGACCCTGACCCCCGTCCAGGCCGACGGACTGACCAGGGGCATCCCGACCTCCAGCACCCCCGCCAGCGTGTCCTGGTGCTGGGTGACAACGGAGGCGCCTCCCAGGTTGGCCCGTTTCTCCTTGTTGTTGTGGGTCAACGTCAGTCGGCCGCTCGCCGCCGGGAACAGGGCGGCCCAGGCCCGGTAGAGGTCGGCCGCCGCCTTGTCGATTTCCGCTCCCGTGGCGAGCAGGGAGAGGTTTCGCCCCTCCGCCGCGCGCAGGGCCTCCTCGAGAGTCAGCGGCGTTCCCGGCTCGATCGCGGGCAGGGCCGGCGACAGCGGGGCGTCGTCCGCGACGGGGATCGGCGGGGGGCCCGGCTCCGAATCGATGGACGGATCCTGCGCATCGACCGGCCAGGCGGCGAGCAGCATCGCGCCGAGCACGGCGGCGTGTACCGGGCGCGCGCTCATACCGCCCCCCCGGTTTCCAGAACGCCCTCGCCGTCCTCGCCGAGCCTGAGGGTCCGACGGGAGGCCCACCAATCCCGGGGTCTCTCGCTCATCGTGAACAGGGCCGGGACGAGCAGCAGGGTGATCAGTGTGGAGAACATCACGCCGAAGCCCAGGCTGACCGCCATCGGCACCAGCACCCGCGCCTGGACCGAGGTTTCGAAGATCATCGGCGCCAGGCCGCCGAAGGTCGTGAGCGAGGTGAGCAGGATCGGCCGGAACCTCCTCCGGCCGGCCTCCAGGGCCGCTGCAAACCGGTCCATCCCCTGCTGCCGCATTTCGTTTGCCGCGTCCACCAGGACCAGCGAGTCGTTGACCGCCACGCCGGAGAGGGCGACCATGCCCATCGAGCTGATGATGCTCCAGTTGATGCCGAGCAGGAAGTGGCCGAGGATCGCCCCGACGAAGCCGAAGGGGATCGCGATCATGACCACGGCCAGGGGCTGGATGAAGCTGCGCAGGGGTACCGCGATCAGCCCGTAGATCGCCAGCAGCGCGAAGCCGATGGCCACCCACAAGAAGTCGTAGAACTCCTTCAACGCCTTCTGACGGCCGGCCTGGGACCAGATCAGTCCCGGGTATCTGGCCTGCAACTCGGGAATGACGGTCTTGCCGATGGCGGCCATGATCTCCTGGGGGTTGGCCTCGTCCTCGAAGACGTCGGCCTGCACGCGCTGGATCCGCTTGCCGTCCACCCGGTTGATCCGGGTGTAGGCCCGGCCCTTGTGGACCTTGACCGCGTCCAGCAGGGGCATCTCGCCGCCGGACGGCGTGCGCAGCACCAGGTTCTCCACCCGTTCGAGGGATTCGCGCTCGGCGCGGGGCAGTCGCACCATCACCTTGATCTCGTTGCGGCCCCGCTGCTGGCGCAGGGCCTCGGCGCCGAAGAAGGCGGCGCGGACCTGTGCGGCGACGTCCGCGGTGGTGAACCCCGCCCGGCGCCCCGCCTCGGACAGGGTGAAGTCGAGCTGGGGCTTGCCGACCTGGATGCCCACGTCCACGTCCTTGGTCCCGGAGAAGGTGGCGATCCGCGCGGCCAGCTCCCGGGCCGCCCGCTCCAGCGTCTCGGGATCCCTGTGACTGAGCTGGACGTCGATCGGCGGCGTGTCGCCGTGGCCGGTGGAGGAGTCGAATTTCATGAACTCGAGGTTGGCCACCTCGCCGATCCGCTTGCGCCACGCGTCGGCGAAAGCGTGGGCGCCGATGTCGCGCTCGTCGATGGGCACCAGCAGCACGCCGACGCTGCCCAGGTGGCTGCCCTCCTCGGTGCCGCGGTTGGTGTCGGCCTGGCCCAGCTCCGAGAAGATGCCTCGGTTGATGCGCTCGCCGCCGTGCTCGGCGAGGACGTCGCGGGCTGCCGCGATGGTGCGGCGGATCAGGGCACGGGTCTCGTCCGCCGACGCGCCGAACTGAAGGCCGAAGTCGACGAAGATCCAGTCCGATTCCTCCTTGGGGAAGTCCGTGGACTTGACGATCCCGCCCTGCAGCATGCCGCAGCTCGACAGGAACAGGGCCACGGCCGCGGCGAAGGTGAACCCCCGGTGGCGGATCGCCGCTCGGGCCGCCGGCGTGTAGATCGAACCGATGAACCGGTCGAGCCCCCGGGAGAAGATCTGCTGGAAACGGATCACCGTGTCCATCAACCGGCCCGGGCGACCCACGTGGGCGAGGTGGTTCGGCAGGATGAAGAACGACTCGACGAGCGAGATCACGAGCACGCTGATGGCGACCAGCGGGATGGCGAAGTAGATCTTGCCGCGGACACCCGGGACGAACATCAGCGGCGCGAAGGCGGCCACGGTGGTGGCGATGGAGAACGTGACCGGCATCGCCATCCGCCGGGCGCCGGCTATCGAGGCTTCGAGGAAGCCCTTTCCCTCCTGGCGCAGCCGAAAGATGTTCTCGCCCACCACGATCGCGTCGTCGACCACCATGCCCAGGGTGATGATGAAGGCGAAGAGCGAGATCATGTTCAGAGAGATGTCGAAGGCCGGCAGCACGAGGAAGGCGCCGAGGAACGAAATCGGGATCCCCATCGTGACCCAGAACGCCAGGCGCGGCTCGAGGAACAGGCCGAGGATCACCAGCACCAGCACCAGGCCGATGGCCGCGTTGCGCAGCAGCAGATCCAGGCGCTGCTGGTACATCTCCGACCGATCGCGCCACGTGGCCACGCCCAGGCCCGGCGGCAGCGTCTTCTCGAGCTCGGCGGCGATGAGCTTGGCCGCGTCAGCCACCTCGGTCGGTGACTCGTCGCCCACCGAGTACACCTTCAGGATCACGCAGGGCTCGCCGTCGAAGAACGTCTCGTAGTCCAGCTCGGCGTAGCCATCGCGGATCTCGGCGATGTCGCCCAGGGTGAGCGCGGTGCCGTCGCGGGAGGTCGCGACGGTGATGTCCGCGAAGTCGAGCCCCAGGTTCCGGCGCTCGGCGGTGCGAAGGAGCACATCGCCGCCTGCGGTCTTGACGGCTCCGGCCGGCTGCTCGAGGGCCGTGCGCCGGATGCGCTCGGCCACCTGCGGCAGGGTCAGGCCGTGGCGGCGCAGATTCTCCTCGGGCAGCTCGACCGCGATCTCCAGCGGGCGGACCCCGCGGAGCTCGACGTAGGTGATCTCCCCGCCGGCCAGCAACCGGTCCCGGGCCTGCTCGCCGATCTCGTGCAGCACACCGGGATCGACGTCGCCGTGGAGCACCACCCAGATCGCCTCCGCCTTCCAAGCGGGCATCGACACGATGGGGCGCTCCGCCTCCTGCGGGAAGGTCGTGATGCGGTCCACGTGGTTCTTCACGTCGGCCAGGGCCTTGTTGCGGTCGGTACCGGTCTCCAGCTCGACGGCGACCACGCCCATGCTCTCCATCGCCGTGCCGGTGACCTCCTTGACGCCGTCCAGGGGGCGCACCGCCTCCTCGATCGCCAACACGATGCCCTGCTCCACTTCCGCCGGGCTGGCCCCGGGGTAGGGCACGCTGATGGTGACCATGTCGAGCTCTACGGTGGGGAAGACCTCCTGGCGGATGCGCATGCTCATGATCACGCCCCCCACCAGCAGCCCGACCATCAGCAGGTTGGCCGCCACGGGGTTTCGCGCCATCCAGGATATCGGCCCCGAATAGAGATCGGAACGCTTCACGGCCGGGCTCCCGCGTCGACACCCGCGTCGGTGCCGGCATCGGCTCGGGCACCGTTGGCGCGCAGGGCCATGCCAGCCACCGGGGCGGCGATCCGGCTCACGACCACCGAGTCACCGGGAACCACCTCGCCGCGGACGAAGACGCGGCGCTCGGTGGCCCAGACAACCTCCACCGGCACGACGACGAGCTTGCCGCCCCTCGCGATCCAGACCATGTCCCGGTCCCGCAGGGCGACCCGCGGGATCGCGACGGCGTCGTTGATGCGGGGACCCTCGATCTCTACCGCGACATTGGCGCCCAGCAGCAGCGGCAGCGAGCCTCCCTCTCCGCCCGGGTCGCCCAGCGGATCCGGAACCTCCACCAGCAGGCGCGCCATCTTGCCCACCGGGTCCAGGTCCCCGAGCAGCCGGATGACCCGCCCCTCCCGCCGGGTCTCCCCCCCCTGCCCGACCCGCTGGACCACCATCGCCGCGGCGCCCGGTTTTCCGGAGCCATCGGGCAGCGAGATCCAGCCCAGGGTCTCCACCGGGACGGACACCTGGACCCAGAAGACCTGGCTGTCCACCAGAGCGGCTATCCTCGTGGACGGACCGACGACCTGGCCCACGTCCACCCCCTTCTCGACGACCAGGGCATCCCACGGCGCCTTGAGGGTGGCGCGGCTGCGGCTGAGCCGGGCCTTGTCGAGGATGCTCTTCGCCGACTCGAGGGAGGTCTCTGCGGTCTCGATCTGGATCTCGCGCAGGGCCAGACGCCGGCCTTCCTCGCTGGGCTGCACGTCGTCGGCGATCAGGGCCCACTCGCGCTCGGCCACGGCCTTGCGCGCCCGCTCCGTGGCCAGGTCCAACTCGGCCCGGCCCACGGCGGCGCGCTGCTGCTCGATGGCCAGATCGTAGTCCCGGGGGTCGATCCGGACCAGGACCTGACCCGCGGTCACCCGGCCGCCGGGAACCAGGTCCGGGCTGACCCACACCGCACGGCCTCCGACCTCGGAGAGCAAGGTCAGCTGGCGGGCCGCCACCGTCGTTCCCATGACGCGGACCGTGACCGGCTCGTCCGCTGGCTCGGCCCGGATCAACATCACCGCGATGGCCGGATCCGGCGGGGCACGGCGCTCGGGCTCCTTCCGGAAATGCACCAGCAGCAGGTAGGCCCCCACCCCGGCCCCGATGACCGCCAGACCGAGCAGCAGCTTGAGGAATCGCTTCATTTCTGGCTCCCGGCACGATGCCGTTCCCATCGTTCGAAGACGGCGGCCGCTTCTTTCTGGAGGAACAGGTGGAAGTCGTGCAGCTCCCGCAGGGATTCCCGGCGTTCCGGCGGGGCGCCGGCGAGCAGGTCGAGTCCCTGGCCGCTGATGCGGGCCAGCCGATCGAACAGGCCGAGCTTGCGATGGAACAGGTCGGACGGATCGCGCCGCGCGCATCGGAGGCACGCGGCCCGCTCTCCCGGAACGCTCACCCGCTCGATGACACCCATCTGCAACAGCTGCCGGGTCATGGTGCTGACGGAACCTTTCGAAGCGCCCAGGATTTTCCCGATCCCCGCCGCGGTCTGCAGCTCGGGCTCGCAGACCATCAGCCAGCCGAGGATCCGCCCCGCCATCCGCGGCGCTCCCAGGTCTTCGAGCAGGTTTCCCATGGCTTCGACAAAATCGAAGACCTCCGGACTCATGGTCGTCGCATTCATGGAACCGACTGATACCCGGGTTCTCGGTTCAGTCAATACTGAACTTTCCGAACCGAGAGAATCCAATGAACCGAACGGTCTGTTCGGGCGCGCGAGAAAGAAGGATCAAGCGGGATGGCGCTTCAGCCAAGTGTTGTAGAGCCACATGCTGAGCGCCGAGGCGAAGCCGATGCCCATCAGCACAAGCCAGCCGGCCGTGTTCCACGTGGGATCCAGGTCGAGCAGGCCATCGGGCCTCTTGGTGGCGCCGTGGCACATGATCTCGTTGAAGATCGCCGCACCCGCCGGGCCGCCGATCAGCGAGCCGATGGCCATGGGCAGGTTGGCGTAGCCCAAAAAAAGCCCCTCCTGGCCCCGGGGCGCCAGGGCGCCGATGTACTCGTAGGTCCGAGCTGACGTGAACAGCTCGCCGAAAGCGATCAGCGAGACCGTGAGCATGACGAACACCGAGCCGATGGGCCACCAGTCGCCGAAGGTCATGTCGCGCACGCCGCCGGACAGGAAGATCGGCACCAGGTTGATGGCCATGGCCAGCCCGATGATGATGATCCCGACGATGATCGACTTGATCGGCGGCAATCTCCCGAACACGTGGGTGATCAGCAACTGGAAGCAGACGATGGTGATGGGGTTGGCCATGGTGATCAGGTCCACGGCCGGGTCGGTCTCCACGACCTTCTTCAGGTACAAAGGCAGCACGTTGTAGACCTGTGAGTAGATGAAGAAGAAGCCGCTCGAGACGACGAGGAACAGCACGAACCGAAGGTTCCCCAGCACCAGCACCATGTCCGCCAGCTTGCGGCCCACGGACTTCTTGGGCTTGTCGTCGGGCACGTAGCCGACCTCGGTCTCGGAATCGCGGTAGAGGATCAGGACCGCGAAGAACGCCAGGATCGAGCAGGCCACGGCCACGGCGAAGATGAAGGACAGGTCGAGCTGCTTGCGCACGAAGAAGCTGACCAGCCGGCCGAAGATCGAGCCGATGTTGATCACCATGTAGAAGACGCCGAAGCCCAGGGTCGCGCGCCCGATGGCGCCGGCGGTCTTCTGCACCGTGCCCGAGATGCAGGGCTTGATCACCGAGCCGCCCATGCCGATCAGCAGGATGGCGATCAGCACCGGCACCACCACCCCCGATCCGGCCGTGATCTCGCTCTCCACCGTGGCCGCCAGGGTCTCGCCGCCGAGCCAGACCGGGAAGCCCATCAGGAAGTAGCCGATGGCCAGCAGCACGAAGGCCACCAGCAGCGACCGCCGGAACCCGACGATGTCCGCGATGGTGCCCGAGAGGATCGGCAGGAAGTAGACCAGGGTCCAGAGCAGTCCGTTGAGCGTCGAGGGCCAGTAGTCCCCCAGCCCCAGCTGCCCCAGGTACAGGACCACGAAGCTGGCCATCGAGTAGTAGGCCCCGCGCTCGAAGAGCTCGGTGACGTTGGCGGTCCAGAAGCTGCGCGGGAAGGGCTTCTTCGGGGCGGGGGCGGCGGCGGTGTCGTCGGCCATCTCGTTTGCTCCTCGTTGCCGGTGATGGGGTCAGGATGGGTGATTGCCCGCGGAATCGTTCCGCGGTGTCCCACGGCTCACGGAGTGGGTAGCACGGTCGCGGAGCCTCCGATAGAGCGGATCGTCCTTCAGGGTTTCCAGCGTCCGTTTCCAGCGCTCCTCCCAGGAGAGACCTTCTTCCTCGCGGTCTATCTCCTCCCGGCGCGCCCTCATCCAGGCCACGGCGTCAAAGGTCTTCTTCATGTCGCAGCACCTCCCGTGGCGTCCTGATCTCCATCGGGGAATAGCCCCACTCGACGTTCACCGAGTTGAAACGATGGATCCTGCCGAGGTTCACGATGTGCTTGAAGTTCCAGCTCACGAGAACGTCGGCGTGACAGACCGTGGCCAGCGCTACGTGCAGGGCGTCCGCCCGCGAACCCGGCCCGACCACTCCACGATCCAGGTAGGCCTGGGCCAAGTCGAATGCTTCCCTGGTATCCTCGACGAGAACCTGGTTCGATTCGGGGATCGCCGGCAGTCTGGCCTTCACCGCTTCGGGGGCTCCATCGATCTCACGCAGGGTATGAACCGAAAGGATCATCACGCAGTGCCCGCGGATGAATTGATCCCACAGTGCAAGGCTGCTCTCCGAGAACTCGGGATCCTCGCACCCTCCGATCACCGAGGCATCTACGTAGATGGACAGCTGCTTCATCGCCAGGGGAGCTTACAGAAAGCCCCGATGTGCTGCAAGCGAGGCACCGATCAGCCGAACAGGGCCGGGTGGGCCGCGATCCAGGCGTCGAGGTCGGAGAGGGCGCGGGCCGCGCAGTCCTCGCGGTGCTCGCGCTTGCCCTGGCCCCGGCGGCGGGGCGGGCAGTCGATCATCGCCCAGACGACGTTGGAGGGCTGGTACGCGCCTTCGCGGCGGGTGTGGCGAAGGAGCCCGCCGACGGCCGTGGAGGCGGGCGGCAGCTCCAGGTCGAAGCCCAGGACCTCGGCGGCCGTGAACAGCCCGGCGAGCAGGCCCGAGGCGATGGACTCCACATACCCCTCGACGCCGGTGAGCTGCCCCGCGAGCCGCACGTCGGGCCGGCCGAGGAGCCGCAGGCGATCGTCGAGGACGCGAGGCGCGTCGACGAAGGTGTTGCGGTGCACCTGGCCGTACCGCTCGAAGGTGGCGCGCTCGAGGCCCGGGATCGTCCGGAACACGCGGCGCTGCTCGGGCCGGGTCAGCCGCGTCTGGAAGCCCACCAGGTTGTAGGCGCTCCTCGCCGCGTCCTCGGGGCGGAGCTGCACCGCGGCGTACGGCCAGCGCCCGGTGCGCGGGTCCGTGAGCCCGACGGGCTTGAGGGGCCCGTGGGCCAGGGTCTCCGGACCCCGGGCGGCCATCTCCTCCACGGGCAGGCAGCCCTCGAAGAACGGCGCGGCCTCGAAGTCGTGCAGGGGTGTCTTCCCCGCGGACACCAGCTCGGCGACGAAGCGGGCGTAACCCTCGCGGTCGAAGGGGCAGTTGAGGTAGGCGGCGTCTTTGCCCGCCGGCTCGTGGCGATCCGCCGCGAAGACGACGGAGCGGTCGATGCCGTCCGCGCTCACGAGCGGTGCGATGGCGTCGTGGTAGTGGAGCGGCGCCCCGTGGCGCGCCAGGTCTTCGAGCAGCGGCCCATCGGTCAGCGGCCCGCTGGCCACGATCGCCGGTCCGGCGTCGGGCAGCCCTTCCGCGAGGCGACGCTCGACCCGAAGCCCGGGCTGGGAGGCGATGGCCTGCTCCACCCGGCGCGAGAACGAGACGCGATCCACGGCCAGGGCCCGGCCGGCCGGCACCGCCGTCCCGTCCGCGGCGCCGAGCAGCAGCGAGCCCAGCCGCCGCAGCTCCGCCTTGAGCAGGCCCACGGCGTTGGAGAGGGACGCACCGCGAAACGAGTTGGAGCAGACGAGCTCGGCCAGGCCGTCGGTCTCGTGAGCGGGACCGCGGCGCAGGGGCTTCATCTCGACCAGGACGACGGAGACGCCGCGCCGCGCGAGCTGGGACGCGGCCTCGCACCCCGCGAGCCCGCCGCCGATCACGGTGACGATCGGCTGGGCCCCTGTTCCGCTCCCCATCCCCTGCCCCTTCCCTGCGAGGGAAGGGGTTGGGAAATCCTCCCCCTCCCGTGTCGGGAGGGGGACCGAGGGGGTGGGGTCGTCCGGCCGGATTCCGTTCGGGGGGCCGCCCGACACGTCAGGCCTCGCCGGCCTCGATCCGCGAGAAATCGCAGTCCGCGGCGACGCACTTGAGCAGCCGACCGCCCCCGCGGCGCTTGGTGGCCACCAGGAAGAGCGCGCCGCACTTGGGGCACGTCTCCTTGATCGGCTGGCCCCAGACGACGAAGTCGCAACCCGTGGCCTTGAACGCGCTGCAGCCGTGGAAGGTCCGGCCGCGCTTGGTCCGCCGCTCCACCAGCTCGCCCGAGCAGCCCTCACGCGGGCAGGCGATGCCCGTCGGCACGGGCCGCGTGGCCTTGCACTTGGGGTAGGTCGAGCAGGTCAGGAACTCGCCGAACCGGCCGCGCTTGCGGACCATCGGCTGGCCGCACTCCTCGCACTTGATGTCCACGGGCTCCGGGGCCGGGCGTGCGCCGTTCTCGCCGACCTCGCGGGTGTTGCGGCAGGCCGGGTAACCCGAGCAGGCCAGGAACCGCCCGTGGCGCCCCCACTTGATCACCATCTTCTTGCCGCAGAGCTCGCAGATCTCGTCGGTGTCCTCGGCCAGGCCCCGCATGTCCTGCATCTCGCGAAGCGCCCGCTGGACCTCGATGTGGAACGGCCCGTAGAAGCTGCCGAGCAGGGCCACCCAGTCCTGCTTGCCGCGCTCGATTTCGTCGAGGGAGTCCTCCATCGACGCGGTGAAGTCCACGTCCAGGATGCGGGGGAAGTGCTCCACGAGCCGGTCCGTGACGATCTGCCCCAGTTCGGACGGCTTCAGCTTTCCGTCGTCCTTCTCCACGTACCGTCGATCCTGGATCGTGGAGAGGATGCTGGCGTAGGTGCTCGGACGGCCGATGCCGCGCTCCTCGAGCTCCCGGATCAACGTCCCTTCGGTGAAGCGGGGCGGGGGCTGGGTGAACTTCTGCTCGAGGGTGATCCCGGGGTCGTGGAGGGTCAGCACCTCACCCTGCTCGACGGAAGGCAGCGCCGTTTCCTCTTCGCCGCCGTTGCCGTTCGTCGGTGGCGCGTCGCCGTCGCCGATGGCCTCGAGCCAGCCGCGGACTCGGATCACCGAGCCGGTGGCCTTCAGCCGGTGCGGGCCGGCGGCCACGGTGATCGTGGTCTGGTCGTAGATCGCCGGCGCCATCTGGCAGGCCACGAACCGCTCCCACACCACCCGGTAGAGCTTGCGCTGGTCCGGTGTCAGGTGCTTGCCGACCTGCTCGGGGTGGTAGCCCACGGAGGTGGGGCGGATCGCCTCGTGGGCGTCCTGGGCCCCCTTCCTGCTCTTGAACGTGTTGGGCCGAGGCGGCAGCGATGCCGGGCCGAAGCGCTCGGCGATGAACCGTCGGACCTCTTCCACGGCATCGGACGAGAGGCGCACGGAGTCGGTCCTCATGTAGGTGATCAGGCCGACCGTGCCCTCCTCGCCGAGGTCCACGCCCTCGTAGAGCTGCTGGGCCACGGTCATGGTGCGCTTGGCGGTGAAGCGGAAGCGGCGGGCCATCTCCTGCTGCAAGCGGCTCGTGATGAACGGCGGCAGGGGTGCGCGGCGCCGTTCCTTGCGCTCCACGGAGTCGACGACGAAGCGCGCGCCCTCGATCTCGGCCTGGATCCGGGCCGCCGCCTCGCCGGACCGCACCTCGGTCTTCTTCCCGCCCCGGCCGTGGTAGCGCGCGGCGAAGACCGGCGGCGCGGCGGCCGAGAAGTGGGCGTCGATCTTCCAGTACTCCTCGGGCGAGAAGGCAGCGATCTCCCGCTCCCGCTCCAGCACCAGGCGCACGGCCACGGACTGCACGCGGCCCGCGGACAGGCCGCGCCTGACCTTGCGCCACAGCACCGGCGAAAGCTCGTATCCCACGAGCCGGTCCAGGATCCGGCGCGCCTGCTGGGACTCGAAGCGCAGCTGGTTGATGGGCTGCGGGTTGGCCAGGCCCTCGGAAACGCCCTTCTTCGTGATCTCGTTGAACAGCACCCGCTGGATCCCGGCGCGGTCCTGCCCCAACTCCTCGGCGATGTGCCAGGCGATGGCCTCGCCCTCGCGATCCGGGTCGAGGGCCAGGTAGATCGTCTCCGCCACACCGGCGGCCTTGATGATTTCGTCGAGCACCTTCCGCTTGCCAGGGATCACGTGGTACTCGGGCGCGAAACCGTCGTCCACGGCGACCCCCATCTTGGATCGCGGCAGATCCTTGACGTGGCCGAGCGAGGCTTTCACGGTGAAGCTCGGGCCCAGATACTTGCGGATCGTTCGCGCCTTGGCCGGGGACTCGACGATGACGAGGGATTTCGACATGCTGCTCAGTGGCCCCTTTCCCGTCTCAGCCCGTGCGGACGAACTGCTTGCCGCCGCGGTCCTCCGCGAGTCCGGCCAGCTCGAGATCCAGTACGACCGCCGCGACCTCGGCGGCCGAGAGCCCCGTTGCGGCCACGAGGTCGTCAATGTGGACCGGCGCTGCGCCGAGCCGTTCGAGGACCGTCCGCTCGCGGGTTCCGAGCCCGGCCCGTCCGTCGGGCGTGGTCTCCTTACCCCGTGAAACGATCGAGGGCAACCCCAACTGTCCATCGCGTCCGGCACCGTCGATCATGCCGAGGACGTCGGCCGCGTCCTCGACCAGCGTGGCGCCGTCCCGGATCAGGGCGTTGCAGCCCCGGGAGCGGGCATCCGCCGGGGAGCCCGGCACCGCTCCCACCGGCACCCCGACCCGCCGGGCCGCTTCGGCGGTGATCAGCGCGCCGGAGCGCTCCGAGGCCTGCACCACGACCACGGCCCGGGCCAGGGCGGCCACGATGCGGTTGCGCCGGGGGAAGGTCCAGCGGGAGGGCGGGGTCCCGGGCGGGAACTCCGACATCAGCGCTCCCTGGGCGGCGATCCGCCGGAACAGCGGGGCGTTGCCGGGAGGATAGACGTGGTCGAAGCCGCTGCCGAGCACCGCCACCGTCCGTCCGCCGGCCTGGAGGCAGCCCTCGTGGGCCGCGGTGTCGATGCCCCGGGCCCCGCCGGAAACCACTGCCAGGCCCCGCTCCGCGAGATCCCGGGACAGCGCCGACGCGAACCGGCACATGGCCGCGTCCGCTTCCCGCGAGCCGACGAGGGCGACCATGGGCTCGTCCGGCAGCCGGCCGATGACGTGCAGGAGTTCCGGCGGGTCCGAGAGCAGCCCGAGCCGGTCCGGCCAGCCGTCGTCACCGAGGCCGAGCTCGCGAGCGAGCCCGAGGCCGCGAACGCTCGGGGCTGTTCTGTCCTGCTGGTCTCCGCTTCTCATCTCCCGGCTCCGACGAGCCCGAAGTAATACGGATCCCAGGCCGCTCGCGTCAAGCCAGTTCGAAAGGAGCCGGTCCGCGGCGCCCGGGCAGGCGCATCAGGGCCTGGTGGGCCGCCCGCAGCCAGCGGGGCGTGCGCAAGAGGGCCGTGCGGACCGGCGGGTGCCGGTCGAAGCGCTCTCTCTTCCAGACACGGGCCTCGTCCCGGGGGGATCGGCCCGAGGCGGTGAATGGCCGGTACAGTCGCAGCCGGCCGTCTTCGCCGGGGAACCGGCCGATCTCGAGGCCGAAATCCACGGCCCGGTCTGCGAGCTCACAGTGGGTCGGCAGGTTGAACAACGAGACGTTGAGGAAGTCCACCGAGTCGCCGACGGCTTCCAGACGCTCCCGGGTGGCCTCCCGGTCGCTGTCGGTCTCTCCGGGCAGGCCCAGCAACAGATAGACGTAGGTGCGGATGCCGGACCGGGCAGCCGACTTCACCACGCCGAAGGCCCCTTCCGGATCGAAGCCCTTGTCGAAGCGGTCCAGGATCCGATCCGAGCCGCTCTCCACGCCGAGCTGGAGCATGGCGCACCCGGACTCTGCGGCTTCGGCCAGGAGCTCCGGATCGCCGAGCGCCCGCTCCGGCCTGGCGAAGCCGTAGAACGACACGCCGCGGCTCCGCGCCATGGGCAGGAACCCGCGCAGCGCCGGAACCGGCAGCGCGGAATCGACCAGGTGGATCAGGGGGCGGGCCGCGACCACGGATGCGGGCATCGTGTCGAGCAGCCCTTCCAGAGCGTCCTTGGGCACGCGAAAAAACGGCGCGCCGCGGTCTGGGCAGAACAGGCAGCGCCGCCAGCAGCAGCCCGAAGAGAGGGCCAGCGGTACCACGGGTCGCGCCGAGAGGTAGGGCTTCGGTGAGAGCAGCGTGGGCCAGACCAGCCGGTCGAGGAGCCGACCGGGGCCGCCGCCGGCCAGGGCCAGGCCGTCGTCCACGATGATGTCGGTGAAGACCTCGCGGAGGGCGTCGAGGCCGACACCGGTGCTCTCGAGGCTCGCGGGCAGGGAGCCGCCGACCAGGGCGCGGATGCCGCGGCGGGAGAGGTGCCCGGCGAGATCGATCGCTGCCGGGAGCTGCGAGAGGTAGGCCAGCGAGATCGCGACCGTCCGCGGCCGGTGCCCGTCCAGCATCGGATCCAGGACCTCCCGCCACAGGGAGGCGAACGGGCTGTGCCGCCTCAGGGACCCGGCCAGGGCCCGGGGATCGTGGACCCGAACCGGGGGCTCGAGGTCCATCAGGGTCAGCCTCCAGCCCGGGTGGGCTCTGGGAAAAAGCGACAGGTGGGCGTGCAGGGCGCCGGCCGCCTCCCGGTGGCGCTCCGGATCGTAGCCGCCGGGGGAGTCGAGGAGGTAGCCGAGGTGTCGCGCGGGATCCGGCCCGGGCCCGTTCCGGGAGAGCTCGCGGTGATAGAACTCGAGGGACAGGTCGAGCAGGGCGGCGTCTACCCCGCGGGCGGCCAGGCCCGCCGCCAGCAGGAAGGCGCCGGCCGCCGGCTCCGTGGGCGGGTGGACCGGCGGCGTGAGGATCAGCACGTCCATGGGGAGTGCTCTACCGCGGGGAACGGGAACCGGAGCGGTCCACCGCTCACGCCGGACCTTCCCCGGCGAGGCGCGCGATTTCCACGTCCAGCTTCTCGAAGGGCACGAACCGGACCTCGAGACCGCGGACGCCCGCGACGACCGGCTCGGCGAGATCGAGGCACACCACGATGTTCTCCCCCCTCGGGTGGCGCCCGCGGAAGGCCGCGAGCCCGGCGGCATCGAAACGCGACGAGCGCGCCTTGCACTCGATGGCGACGACGGACGCCCCGCGCCGGGGCCGCACGACGAAGTCAATCTCGTGCCGCTGCTTGTCCCGCCAGTAGCCGATGCGCTCGCGGGGCAGGCGGGCGAGCAGCTCGCCGAGGACGAGGTGCTCGAGCAGCGGCCCGCGGTCGTCGTCCCGCAGGCCGGCCAGATCGCGGAAATAGCAGACGAACCCGGTATCGAAACCATAGACCTTGCGCTGGGCCTTGATCTCGGCCGCGTTCCCGCCGGTGTACGGGCGCAGGGTCACCGCGACCAGTGTGGTCTCGAGGATCTCGAGGTAGTTCACGATTGTCTGCCGCGACACCTCACAGGGCGCCGCGAAGGTGGTCGCCTCGAACAGCCCGCCGCTCTGCCGGAAGACGAGTTCGATGAACTTGAAGAAGGCCGCGCGTCGCTCCACTGCGAACAGCTCCTGCAGATCCCTGGCCCAGAAGGACTCCATCCACTCGCGGTACGCGTCGTCGTCAATCCCGCCGCCGAGCAGGAAGGGCGGAAGGCCGCCGCGCAGCATGCGGTCGTCGATGTTCATCGTGCCGTAGGCCCGCATGTCGGCCAGGGTCGCCGGCAGCAGCCACAGCTCGTGCTTGCGCCCGGCGAGGGTGTCCCGGAACTTGCGCCTGGCGGCGAGGGTCGAGGACCCCGTGGCGACGACGCGGGTTTCGGGGAAGTGGTCGGCCGCGATCTTCAACACCTGCGACGGATCGACGAGCCTGTGGATCTCGTCGAGGACCACGAGCCCCGGTCCCTGGTCGCGGAAGAACAGCTCGGGATCCTCCAGCGCGCGCCGCACCCTCGGCAGCTCGCAATCGTGATAGCGCACCCCCTCGAGCTGCCGGCAGAGCACGGTCTTGCCCGAGCGCCGGACGCCGGCGAGCCACAGCACGCTGCGCCTCTCGAGCAGCGTCGTGATCCGTTCGCTCCAGGACGCCCGGTGGAACATGACAATGACAATAGCGTCTGGTCAGACCAAACGCAAATGGACTTTCGCGACTGCCCGGGGGTGGCGCTCAGGGCGTGGCCGGGGTCAGGGCCCGGTCGAGGGCTTCGGGGCAGACGGGCTTGCACAGGAGCCGCTCGATCAGGCCGGAAGCCGCGTGCACGGCGAGCTCCATCGAGTCGCTGCCCGCGAGCAGGATGCGCTGGACGCCCGGGTGTCGCTCGCGCACCCGTTCGAGGAACTCCAACCCGTCGACGCCCGGGATCCGGTGGTCCGAGAGCACGGCGAAGTACGGGAAGGCGTCGAGCAGGATCGCGGCCTGGACCGCGCTGGCCGCCGTCGTCACGTGGAACCGCGTGCAGAGGTGGCGTGTCACGCTCCGCAGGACCTCCGGATCGCCGTC
>CAYZAI010000029.1:7263-20680 GCA_964476305.1 uncultured Myxococcales bacterium | reverse complement strand
GTGCGACACCGTCGTGCGGATGGGCGGCGACGAGTTCATTGTTCTCGGGGGCGATCTGGCGGTCCCTCAGAACTCGCAGCGGATAGCTCAGCGCATCCAGGAGGAGATGTCGCGACCCTTTTCGCTCGGCTCCCAGCCGGTGCAAATCGGCGTGACCATCGGTATCAGCCCCTTTCCGCTAGTCGGCGTTACTCTGGAGGAGCTGATGCGCAATGCCGTCGTTGCGTTATACGAGGCCAAGGAGCATGGCCGCGGCGGGTATCGCGCCTTCACTCCGGACCTCGGCTCGAAAACCCTCCACAGGGGAGAGATGGAGGCAGCCCTGCGCTCGGCGATCGAGAACCGGGAGATGGAGGTCTTCTATCAACCGCTGGTGGGCTTGGTGTCCGGCAGGCCGTCGGGCATGGAGGCCCTCCTGCGATGGCGGCACCCGAAGCTGGGGCTGCTGGGCCCCGCGGATTTCATCGGTCTCGCCGAGGAAACGGGGCTGATCGTCCCCATTGGCACCTGGGTGCTGGAGACGGCCTGCGCCCAGGCCGCGCGCTGGAGTGTGGTCGGGCATCCCGTCCTTCCCGTGGCCGTTAACCTGTCGGCGCGGCAGCTCTATCACCGACAGCTCGTCGAATCGCTCGAGAGTGCGATCGCGCACAGCGGTATTCGGCCCTGCGACATCGAGCTGGAAATCACAGAAGGAAGCGTGATGCAGCGCTTCGACGCGGCAGCGATCGTTTTCAGGCGCCTGAAGGCCCTCGGCATCCGGCTCGTCATCGACAACTTCGGGTCCGGGTATTCGTCCCTGCACCGCCTGCGGAGTCTCCCCATCGACGGGTTGAAAATCGATCGGTTCTTCATCAACCACATCGCCGAAGACCCGGACAACGCGGCCATCGTGACCGCGATCGTCTCCATGGCGCGTCGCATGGGACTGGAAGTGGTGGCCGAGGGGATCGAGACCAGCGAGCAGCTCGACTACTTGCGCACGACGAAACTCAATCTCTCGGGATCGCTCGCCTGCGATCGGGCGCAGGGCTTCTTGTTCGGCAGGCCGTTGCCCGCGCAGGAACTCGAAGCCTATTTCGAGACCGCGACCGGCGAGCCCGGTGGTCGAGAGATGAATCGCTGACACATCAACCCCACCGTTGTGGAAGCCCGCACTTTCGGGCCAGCCCTTGTGCTCCATCAGAAGAAGCCAGAATGCACCGCGCCGGATTGCAGAACGATATCGGCATGATCCACGCAGTCCGTACACACCAGATACCAGATGGGGTCAGTACCAGATGGGGTTTTCGCATCTCACTTGTTGTCTACCCGCCGGCTTTTTTTCACACCTCAAGCCCTGTTCGGCTTCCCGCAAGTGACATGTGAGCAGAGCACGACCTCGAAGAACTCGACGGGCGTGCCGTAGTCCAGCTTCTCGAGCCAAGCGTCTGGGTCTGTGTACCTGCCCCCAAGCTGCTGCTCGATCGTGGCAGGAGCCAGCTTCCCGATGACCTCCGGGGTGATCGACCGGTCCTCGACCTTGGGGATCAGGTAGTCGACAGTAGCCAGTCCACGAATCGCTGCCTCGGGACCAAGATCACAGCTGCGCGGTTGAGGTGGTGCATCGACCAGCCTGGTAGTCGCAGGTGTCATCCCACCTTGATGCAGACGGTACAGCGATCCGGAAAGGGATCCTGGCTCGGGGTCGCGAACCGGGGTATGGTGCCCGCCATGTCCGTGGCCCGCGAGAACGTGACGATCACCGCCGACCCGACGCTCTGCGCCCGGTGCGGCGACTGCGCCGCCACCTGCCCGGCCGAGGTGTTCATCCTGGCCGACGAAGGCATCCGCACCGAGAACGGGGGCCGCTGCATCAGTTGCGGCCACTGCGTCGCGGTCTGTCCCCACGGTGCGCTGATCCACTCGGAAATCCCGGCGGACCGGTTCGAGCCGGTCTCGACGGAGCCTTCCTTCTCCCTCGAGCAGGTGCGCCGCCTGCTGCGGGAGCGCCGGACCTGCCGCCGCTTCACCGCCGAGGACGTCTCCGCCGCCGAGATCGAGGCGCTGGTCGAGGCCACGTGCCACGCACCGACCTCGACGAACTCCCAGAACGTGCGCTTCCTCGTGTTCCACGGCCGCGAGCAGGTGGCGCGGCTCGCCCGGCTGACCTGCGGCTACTACCTGAAGCTCCGCCGCCAGCTCGAGAACCCGATCACGCGCCTCGCCATCGGCGCGGCCGTCGGCTTCAAGACGGTCGCCGCCTACCGCCTGCGCATGCCGGCCATCGCCTCGGCCTTCGAGCGCACACTGGCCGGGGACGACCGCCTGTTCTACGGTGCGCCGGCCGTGGTCGTGCTCTACGCCGCGGGCCTGCCCCACCTGGCCCTGGCCAACGGCAACATCGCCGCCGCGGAGCTTTTGCTGGCGGCGCCGGCCGCGGGCCTGGGGGCCTGCTACAACGGCTTCGCCCTCACGGCCCTGGTGCGGGACAAAAAGGCCCGGCGCGCCGCGGGCATCCCGGACGGCTGCACGCCGGCCGCGGCGGTGGTCCTCGGCCGCCCGGCGGGTCGCTTCCACCGCGTCCCGCCCCGCAACCGGCGGCGGATCATCGACGCCGGGGAGTAGTCGGCCCGGGCGCAGTTCCGTCCCCTCCCGTTTCCGGCATGATGACGAGAGAAACGACGCGAGAGAGATCGGCGTTGGCGTAGACGATATCGGCGACGGCCAGGCGGAGGATGGCGCGACCGCACTCGTCTGCGTCGAGCGCGGCGAAGCGCCCGGACAGGGTCGCCAGCAGTTCGTCTCGGGATGCCACCCGGTCGTTCACAGCACCCAGGATCGCCAGATCGAGGGGGTCGTCCAGGATGGTTTCCCGCAGTTTCTTGCCTCCCAACGTCTCGACGACACGCCAGGCCGCGTCGAGGGGCTCGAGGCGGTAGGTCGCTTCCGCTACCTCGAAAAAGCGATTCACCCGTTCGAGGCGCTCGAGGGCCGCGGGGTGTGCGGGGGGGCGCGAGAAATCGAACAGCAGAAACCGTTGCGACCCGTCGCCGACCAGGTCGTCTGGCACGAGATCGGCGAGCGGGTTTCGCCGCCACGCGTCGCGTTCTTCTTCCGGCACCCGGTGCCAGAAGGGTGTGCCGTGCTGCAGGCGCAGCGGTCGCAGGTTGTGCCAGAACCCGCCCGGTCGCCGCGCGAGGACGAATCGCAGGTGCTTCAGGTTGGCCAGGCTCTCGTCGAGGTCGGCTTCGGTCTCCCCCGGTGCGCCGACGAGCACGTTGGCCCCGACGATCGCCAAGCCGAGGTGTCGCGCCCACTTCACGAACAGGAGGTGGTCGGCGAGATCGACCTTCTTGCCGAGCAGGCCGAGCAGCCGGTCGGTGAGCGCCTCGTAGCCGATCTGGATCTCGGTGAAGCCGGCGCGGTGGAGGCGCTCGACGAGAGCCCGGTCAAAGCCCGCGTGGATGATCTCACCGTAGAAGTCGAGACGCACGCCGAGCCTGTCCGACAGCGCCGCGAGGCCGTCGAGCAGCGCCGTGAAGCGTTTCCGGTCCGCGCCGACGAGGTCGGTGTCGACGAAGCGGAAGCGAGTGATCCCGTGGCCGCGATGCATCGCTTCGAT
Organism: uncultured Myxococcales bacterium; assembly: GCA_964476305.1. Taxonomy (GTDB): domain Bacteria; phylum Myxococcota_A; class Polyangia; order JAAYKL01; family JAAYKL01; genus CAYZAI01. The sequence continues at coordinate 17,079 of CAYZAI010000029.1, read as the reverse complement.
CTCGGCGAGCACCGTCGCCACCGGACGCTGCCGGTGCCGCGTGCCGTGATTGAAGCTGCAGAAGCGGCAGCGATTCCAGTGGCAACCGCGCGAGGCCTCCACGGGAAACTCGAAGGCACAAGCGCCGCGGCCGGACATGGTGATCAGATCACCAAAGTCGGGCGCGACGATGTCCCCGGCCGCGACATCACCGTCGACGTCGGGGTTCGCCGCGAGCCCGCCGGGAACGCGGCGCACGAGCCTGGGCACCACCGAATAGTCGTCGGTTTCACCGCCGAGCACGCGACACAGTGCAAGGAACGGCAGTTCGCCCTCGCCCCAGATCGCGCCGTCGAAATCGGGGCCGATTTCGAGGAGCCGACGCGCCGTGTGCTCGTCCGGCAGACCACCAATCACCAACGGTACACCGGGAAGGCGGACCTTGAGATGCGGCGCCAGGGCCAGCGCCGCGAGCCATTGATGGAAGCGGGCCGAGAATCCGACGCACAGTGGCTCGCCCCGGACGCTCTCCTCCCGGGGCTCGAGGCACGATTCGATCACTTCCTCTTTGAGCCGCTCGAGATCTCTCGCGGCGTCCCCCCAGCCTAGGAAGCGTCCGGGGAGCAGGGCGCGCCAACAGGCCAAGTGCCGCGCCGCGACGGTCTGATCCTCTCGCCTTGAGGCGAGCTCGTGGAGGAACGGCAGGAGCAGCAGCTGGTCCTTGGCTCCCGCGAAGGCGACCCGAATCTCGCGAAGTCTCGGTTCGAGGAGCCGGAAGACACGGATATTGTCGTAGCGGATGTTGGCAGCAAACCCGTGTGCCCCGAGCCAACCCTTCAGCACCGAGAGGGCCGGCGAAGCCAGCGTCGGCATCGCCGGCGGCAGCCAGCGCAGTGAAACGGTTGGGAGAGAAGGCATTCCACCTTTTTTTTAGTCTTTTTCGAGCAGCATGGGCAACTTATCCAATAAAGCGAGATGGCCCTGTCATCGCACGACCCGAGGGAGAACTCCATGGATACGACAATCGATCTCGTTCTGTTCGGGCTCGAGCCCACGGGCGGCGAGAACTTGGCGCTACGCGTCCTGGCGCGCGAGGCGCTGGAGGCCGGCTACGAAGCGCGCGTCGTCGGAGTCCCGTCGCTCGAGCGGTGCGCGAGCGCGCTCGACGAGGCACTGGCGCTTCGTCCACGGGTCCTCGGCTTCACGCTCCAGGACAGCGTCAGCGCCATCCGCACCCTGCCCCTGTCGACGCTGGCTCGCAGGAGGGGCTTTCCCGGTTTCATCGTCTGCGGGGGGCCGTTCGCCACGCTGCAGACCGACTGGGTGCTCGGCAAGACGCCGGCCGTGGACGGCGTGATCCGCCATGCCGGCGAGCGGCCGCTCCTCGCCCTGCTCGCGGCGCTGGGCGACGGCGCGCCGCTCTCCATTCCCGGCCTTGCGACCCGCGCCGGCGAGACGCCCCTCACCTCCGCCGATTGGGCCCAGCCCTCGGCCTGGCGCCCCCTGCGCGGCCCGCGACCGGAAATCCTGGGCGTGCCCACGGCGGAGATCATCGCCAGCCTCGGCTGCCGCGAGCGCTGCGACTACTGCACCCACGCCGCGGTGGCCGGCTTGGCCCTGAGGGAGTGCCGGGACGCTGGCGTCACTCGCGAGGAGATCGAGCGCTCCGGCCTGGGACGCACCGTGCGCCGCCCCGTCCACGACCTCGCCGACGAGATGGCAGCGCTCTACCACGAGGACCATGTCCGCTACTTCCAGTTCGTCGACGAGAACCCGGTGCCGGATGAGGAAGCTGGTGCCCTCGCCTGGATCCGCGACCTGCGCGCCGAGCTTGCATCTCGGCGCGTCGGGGACATCGCCATGTCCATCCTGTCCCGCGGCGACAGGCTGACCGAGACGGTCATAGATGCCCTCGTCGACCTGGGCCTCGTCCGCACCCTGATCGGAATCGAATCCGGGACGCTCGCTGGGCTGCGGGGTCTCGGAAGGAGCGGCTGCGCCGAGCGTGGCCGCGCAGCCCTCGCATTCCTCGAGCGGCGCGGGGTGGCGACGATGTTCAACAGCCTCCTGATCCACCCCGAGAGCACCCTCGACACCATCGAGGCCGAGATCGACTTCCTCTCCACCGTCGGCAGCGCCATGTACGAGACGGTGGAGGCCGCGCCTTTCGCCGGGACAGCGCTGAACGCCCGCATGTCCAGATCCGGCCGCCTCATCGGCGGGACGCTGCTGCCCCAGTTCTCCACCGGCGAGCCAGGCATCGAGCGCTTCCGCGTGCTGCGAACCCGTCTCAGGATCGAGGCCCTGGGGAGCTACACCCCTTCTTTCCGCGCACACGACATCCTGCTCAGCGCCGCCATCCTGCGCCGGATCCGGGATGATCGCCGCGCACGGTCCATCGAGGCGCGCATCCTGACCGAGGTGGGGCGGTTCAACGTCGTCCGGCTCCAGGCCCTGCGCGCCCTGGTCGATGCGTGTCGAACGGGTGTCTCCGCCGAAGCCGTCATCCGCGAAGCGGCGCGGAGCTTCTCCGGCAGCCACGCGGCGCTCCGGGACATCGGGCGCGAACTCACTTCCCTGACGGGCCCCGGTTCCCGGATCTCCCGCCACTGCTACAACTTCGCCGCCGCCGCAGCCCTGCTCTTCGCCCTCGCTCAGGCCCCCGCCTGCGATTTGCCCCCCGAGAACTACCGGGTCATCCCAGAGGATGGCGGAGACGGCTCCGACGCCGACACCGATGCCGACGCAGACGGTGACACGGACATCGACTCGGATACCAGCACCGAACCCGCGGAGGCCTGTCCGGAGGAGTACAGCGAGCTGTGGGGGTTGCTCGACGACAACTGCGAGCAGGATGAGGAGGACTCACCCGTCCACGTTCGCGTCCTGGTAGACACCTCCGGACAGGTCGAGGACGTCGACATCCTCAGTTTCGCGGAGGAGCAGGGTGATGACGAACCGGCCTGGGCCAAGGAGATGGCGGCCTGCTACGAGGAGCTTCTGGCCGGCGAAACGTTCCCCTGCCTCGCCGACGCCGATCTCGAGATGTGGATCCGCGATTGGGGCACCCCCGTCTGAGGCATCCATGGCCGAGACCAGCGCGCGCTGCCTGTGGGCACGGCCGGCGCGTACTGCTGTAGCCCGGGCCGACGATTCCGTGCTAGAATGCCGGCATGAAAACCGCACTCCGAAAACACGCTCTTCTGGTCGCGCTGCTCGTCGCCTCGGGAGCACCGGCCTGCGACGAGACGACGAACGTCAACGTCGGAACCGGCGATGACGATGACGACAACGACAACGACAACGACAACGACAACGACAACGACAACGACAACGACAACGACGACGGCTCCTCCGACGCCGATTCGGACGCGGACACGGACGCGGACGCCGATTCGGACACGGACGCCGATTCGGACACGGACGATCCCCTGTGCGGCGCGGTGAACCAGGCCTGCTGCGACATGTCGTCGAGCCAGCCCACGACCTGCGACGGGACGAACCTCACGTGCTCGGTGGGCTACCCCAACGCGGGCGACGCCTACTGCCGCTACAGCTGCACGCCGGTGCCCTGCACGACCCTGGAAAGCGAGTGGGGCTCGTGCATGGTGGGCGTGTTCGCGGGCCCGACCTACGTGGGCCTCTGCATCGGCACCCAGGCCGAGATGTGCGACTACTCGTCGGAGTGCCAGAGCTGGTTCGGCGTGGCCACGGCCGAGTGCATCTCCGGCATCGAGTCGGTCCCCATCTGCCTGGACACCGGGTGCAACTACCAGGCGAACTGCCCGGGCGGCCACTACTGCTCCTCGGCCTACGGCGACGCCTGCATCCCGATCTGAAACCCTCGACGACTTTGGGCGAGCTTGACTCGGTTCGCGGGCGGTAGTAGCCAGAATCCGGTCGTTTTTTGCAGGCCAAGAGGGATTTTCAACCAGCGGAGGCAAGCGATGATCATCGGCATCCCAAAGGAAATCAAGAATCACGAGTACCGCGTGGGAATGACGCCGGCGGGCGTGGACATGCTCTGCGCCGCGGGACACACCGTCTGCGTCGAAAAGGGGGCCGGCGGGGGCAGCGGCTTCGGGGACGACGAGTACACCGCGGTGGGGGCCAAGCTCCTCGGCACGGCGGCCGAGATCTTCGACAAGTCCGAGATGATCATCAAGGTCAAGGAGCCCCTCGATCCCGAGCTCAAGATGCTGAAGAAGGACCACGTGCTGTTCACCTACCTGCACCTCGCCGGCGACGAGAAGCTCACCAAGCGCATCCTCGAGACGGGCTGCGTGGGCATCGCCTACGAGACGATGGTCGATCCCCGCGGCCGGCTGCCGCTCCTGATGCCCATGAGCGAGGTGGCCGGCCGGCTCTCGATCCAGGAAGGCGCGAAGTACCTCGAGCGGCCGTTCGGCGGCCGGGGCCAGCTCCTCGGCGGTGTGGCGGGCACCGAGCCGGCCCAGGTCCTGGTCATCGGCGCGGGCGTGGTGGGAACCAACGCGGCCCAGATGGCCGTGGGAATGGGCGCCGACGTCACCATCATGGACATCAACGTGGACCGCTTGCGCCAGCTCGACGAGATCTACCAGGGCCGCATGCACACGCTGAAGTCCAACCCCTACAACCTGCGCCAGGCGATCCAGCAGGCCGACCTCGTGGTGGGCGGCGTGCTCGTGGCGGGCGCCAAGGCCCCCTGGGTCATCACCCGCGAGATGCTCAAGATCATGAAGCCCGGCTCGGTGCTGGTGGACGTCGCCATCGACCAGGGCGGGTGCTTCGAGACCTCAAAGCCCACGACCCACGCCGAACCGATCTTCGTCGTCGACGGCATCGTCCACTACTGCGTGGCCAATATGCCCGGCTGCGTGCCGCGGACCTCGACCCTGGCGCTGACCAACGCCACCATGACCTACGCCCTCGACATCGCCAGCAAGGGCTGGAAGAAGGCCTGCCTCGAGGACAACATGGTCAAGACCGGCCTCAACTGCGTGGACGGCAAGCTGACCTGCCCGCCCGTGGCCGAGGTCTTCAAGATGAAGCTGACCCCCTACACCGAAGTCCTGTAGCCGGCGAACAGCCGCTTCTTCGAGTCGCCGGACCCGCTCCGCGGCCGACCGTCCCGGTCCTTTGCGGTGGAGATCGTCGTTCATCCCGCCGCGCTATTTCGCGTGGTGGTGGTGGTGGTGGTGCGGGAGGCCCCGCAAGTGCTGGACCAGGTGTTCCTTGCCCTCGAGTCCGTCGATCCAGCCGTCGTCGGCGTCGGTCTTGCCGTCCAGACTGGCGATGTAGGGCTTGATATCGAGCAGCGGCGTTTCGTCGAAGACATCGATCGGCCAAGTGTGGATCACCGAGCCCTCGATCTTGTGGATGCGCACGATGGAGATCCCGATCGGGTTCGGGCGGTCTGGGCTGCGCGAGGCGAAGAGGCCCACCTCCCGATCCGTCCAGGGAGGCGTGACCGCGAGGTCCGGCGCGCCCTCGGCCCGATGGAGGTGGTAGACCAGGATGACATAGGCGAACCGATCGAGATCCTTCAATCCCAACGAGTACTCCTCGTTCACCCGGACCTGGAACTGCCCGACCCCCTCCTCCCGCTCCACCGGCTGGTAGGGTGCCCAGTCCGTGTAGGGAGTGCGGATGACTCCGATCGGCCTAAGGACGATCGTCTCGTTCGGCTCCTGCTGTCTTGCTGGCATCTCCTGTCCATTCCCCTCGAAAAAAAAGGTGCCCCTGCCACATGCACTCGTCGCGGTATTCGTCGCGGCGAAGCCAATCTGCCAGCCCGACGGTGGGGAGTCAAGGGACCGGCCGGAATCGTGACCGGCCGGAATCGCGGGTCCGGCAAGCGTCCCCCCAACCGATTCGCCGGGGACAAGACATATGTCATTTCCTTCCGTGTCGGAAATCGCTAGAGTCGTCGGCGATTCCCACGGTTTTCGGACCAGTCAGGAACAAGGGAGGTGAGATCGATGGTCACACTGGCGTTCGTCGGGCTGATCCTAGCGTTCGTGCTGCTCGACCTCCTGGTCGTCAGGAAGCTCGAGAGGCGCGGACCCTTCGCCGGTGCAACGACCGAGGGCGATGACGCGTCGACCGCCGCGGAGCTGACCATGCCCAGGGGCTACTTCTTCCACCCCGGACACGTCTGGGCCCGGATCCAGTCGGACGGCCGGGTGCTGGTGGGCGTGGACGACTTCGTCCGGACGGTCCTGGGCGGAATCACGGCGCTTCGCCTGCCCGAGCCCGGCCAGTCCGTCCGCGAGGGCCGCTCCGCCTTCCGGCTGGCGTCCGGCGGCAACGAGTTGGCGTTCATGGCGCCCCTGTCAGGCAAGGTGGCGGCGGTCAATGCCGCGGCGATCGCGGATCCGAAGCTCGTCGACGACGGACCCTACGACCAGGGGTGGCTCCTGGCCATCGAGCCCGAGCCCGGCCCGTGCCGCGAGATCGCGGCCCTGGTCATCGCCGAGGCCGCGGCGGACTGGATGCGCGGCGAACTCGACCACCTGCGGGGCTTCATCGGCGAGCACCGTCCCGGCGCATCCCTCCAGGGCCTTCTCGCGGGCGCCGCGAGCGGGGTCTGGAGCGCGTTCCAGGCGGGCTTCCTCGACCGGCGGACCGGAAAGGAGGCCGAGGCATGAGCACCTCGCCCAAGGGACTGCTGATCGACATCACGCGCTGCATCGGCTGCGGGGCCTGCTCCGAGCGATGCAAGCAGGTCAACGACCTGCCCACCGAGGTGGCACCGGAGCTGGACGCGGATACCTGGACGACGGTCTACGACAAGGGCGAGGACCGCTTCGTGCGAAACCTCTGCCGCCACTGCCTGGTGCCGGCCTGCGTCTCGGTGTGCCCGGTGGGCGCCTTGACCAAGACCCCCGAGGGCCCGGTCCTCTACGACAAGGACATCTGCCTGGGCTGCCGCTACTGCATGATCGGCTGCCCGTTCCGCATCCCGAAGTTCGAATGGCACTCCTCCACGCCGCGCATCCGCAAGTGCATCCTCTGCGCCCCTCGCCTGGCCGAGGGCAAGATCCCCGGGTGCGCCGAGGCCTGCCCCACCGAGGCCACGATGTTCGGCGATCGCGAGACCCTGGTGGCCATGGCCCGGGCGCGGCTGGCCGCCGAGCCGGAGCGCTACCATCAGAAGATCTACGGCCTCGACGAGGTCGGCGGCACCTCGGTGCTGTTCCTCTCGCCGGTGCCGTTCGAGGACCTGGACTTCGACACCACGGTTCTGGACCACCCGCTGCCGGACCTCACCTGGCGCATCCTGATGCACGTGCCCAACATCGTGCTGCTCGGCGCCGGGTTCCTGGGCGCGAGCTACTGGCTGTTCAAGCGCCGCGCCGAGGTCAAGGTGCTCGACCCGGACACCCCCGTCGGCGGCAAGGAGGTGGGCCATGGCTGAGCGCAAGCTGTCCCTCGCCGCGCTGATCACGCCCTGGCGCCTGCTGCTGCTCGGCGTGTTCGGCGTCACCGCGATCATCGTGTACTACCGGTTCTTCCACGGCCTGGGCTCGGTCACCAACCTCTCTGACCAGACCCCATGGGGCATCTGGGTCGGCTTCGACATCCTGGCGGGCATCGGCCTGGCCGCGGGCGGGTTCGTCATGGCCGCCACGGTCTACGTCTTCCACATGGAGAAGTACCGCCCCCTGGTGCGGATGGCGATCCTCACGGCCCTGCTGGGCTACGTGCTGTTCATCGTCGGCCTGGTCCTCGAGGTCGGACGCCCCTGGAACATGTGGCGCTGCCTGACCAACCACAACGTGCACTCGCCCCTGTTCGAGGTCGCCTGGTGCGTGATGCTCTACACCACCGTGCTGCTCCTCGAATTCTCGCAGGTGATCTTCGAGAAGCTCGGCTGGACCCGGATGCAGCACGTCTTCCACCGGATCAGCGTGCCCCTGATCATCACCGGGGTGCTGCTCTCGACCCTGCACCAGTCGACCCTGGGCACGCTGTTCGTCGTCGTGCCCCACAAGCTGCACCCACTGTGGTACTCGCCGATCCTGCCGGTGCACTTCTTCGTCTCGTGCATCGCCGCCGGCCTGGCGATGGTCTGCTTCGAGTCGTTCCTGTCGTGGCGCTTCCTCAAGCACCCGCCGCGGATGGACCTGCTGCCGAACCTCGCCCGGGTGATGGTGGTGGTGCTGGTGATCTACTTCGTGCTGCGGATCGAGGATCTCGCCGTGCGCGACCTGCAGATCACGTACGCCTTCCAGCCGGGCCTGCCCGCGCTGCTGTTCTGGCTCGAGAACCTCCTGTTCGTCTTCATCCCCATCGCCATCGTGTTCAAGGCGGGCCGCCGCATGACGCCGCTCAGCCTTTTTGTGGCCAGCTTCTCGGCGGTGCTGGGCTTCATCATGCACCGCTTCAACGTGGCCGTCTCGGGCATGCAGCTCGTGGAGCCCACGGGCTACTTCCCCAGCTGGAAGGAGTTCGTGGTCAGCGTGGCCCTGGTGATGGCCGGCTTCGTGGCCGCGGGTCTGGCGGTCCACTGGTTCCCGATCCACCCCAAGCGGGACGCGGCGGCCGATTCCGGCACGATCCGCGTCCGCTGGACCGGCGAGCCCGCCGAGCGCACCGGGAAGGAGGCATGACCATGCGGACCGGACTGACGGCATCCATCGCCCTGCTGGCGACCGCCCTCTCGCTGCTGGCCCTGGCCGAGGGGCCGCAGAAGACCGTGAGGATCGACGGCCTGGTCAACCTCTGGGGCCCGGCCCAGTTCGATCACGCCATGCACACGGGCGTCGCCGAGTCGTGCACGGAGTGCCACCACGCGCCCTTCGGCAAGCCCATGGCGTGCGCCGACTGCCACGACGCGGGCATCGATCCCAAGAGCTTCGATCACGCCAAGCACTTCGAGCACGACTCGTGCGCGTCCTGCCACCAGGTCGAGTCCACGAAGGACCTCGCCTGCGGCCACTGCCACAAGACCCCCTTCGACAAGGACCACCTGACCGTGCCCGGACTGAAGGGCGCCTACCACACGCAGTGCATGGGCTGCCACGCGAAAAACGGGGTGGCCAAGGGCTGCGAGACCTGCCACAAGAAGCGCTGAAGGAAGCGCGATGGACGATCGGTACAAGGGCGAGCGGGTTCTCGTTTTCGAACGGACGCTGTTCGATGATCTCGGCGGGTTCCAGGGCTGCACCGGGAACTGGCGACACTACCTGGACGCGATCCTCGATCGGAGGAACAATCGCTTCCACCTCCGCCATCTGGCCGAGAACGACCCGTCGCTCAAGCAGATCATCCCCTACGTGGTCTTCCGCCATGGGGACGCCTTGTTCTCGTACGTGCGCGGCAAGCAGGCCGGCGAGGAGCGGCTCGTGGGCAACCGCTCCGTCGGCGTCGGCGGGCACATCAACCCCATCGACGAAGAGAACCTCTTCGCCGCGGCAGGGCCATCCGCGGACCGGGCGACCTACCTCGAGGCCGTGGGCCGCGAGATCGCCGAGGAGGTCGTCGTCGACGGGCCCTTCTCGCCCGAGATCGTCGCGCTTCTCAACGACGACTCGAACGCCGTGGGAAAGGTGCACCTCGGCGTGGTCCACGTCTGCGAGCTTTCCGGGCCCTTCGTCCGCAAGCGCGAGCAGCAGATCACCCAGGCGGGCTTCGTCCCCATCGCCGAGCTGGCGGGCCCGCGACGCGAGGAACTCGAGACCTGGTCCGCGCTGGCGGTGGATTTCCTAATGAAATCAGTCTGATCCTTTCAGTCCCTACCGTGTTCCTGGCCTTCTGTTGACAAATATATTCCCAAATATATTCTGTTGACGGGAGGTTGAAATGCCACAGCTAGCGATCTACCTCGACGAGAAGACCGCCAGGAAGCTG
>CAYZAI010000029.1:0-7253 GCA_964476305.1 uncultured Myxococcales bacterium | reverse complement strand
TGGACGCCGCGGCGCGCCGCAGCGGGATGAGCCGCTCGGCCTGGGTCAGGCGCGCGCTCGAGGCCCAGTTGGCGGGCGCGCTTCCCGAGTCGTTCTTCTCGGTCCTCGGCACGTGGGAGGACGAGCGCACGGCGGACGAGATCCTCGGCGACATCCGCTCGGGCCGCGAGCAGGACGAGCGCCCGCCGCTGGACTGACCGTGTACCTGCTGGACACCGACATCTCGATCTACCTGCTCAAGGGCGCGATCCCCGCGGCCGCCGAGCGCCTGCGCGGACTGGATTCGTCGCAGGTGGCGACGACCGCGATCACCGCCGCCGAGATCCGCTACGGCGCCGTCCACTCCGCGCGCCCCAAGGCGAACCTCGAGCGCGTCGCCCTGTTCCTGGCGCCGCTGGCGGTGCTGCCCTTCGACGACGCGGCCGCGGCGCAGTTCGCCAGCCTCAAGCACGACCTCCTGTCAACGGGCCGGCCCATCGGCGCCATGGACATGCTCATCGCGGCCATCGCCATCGCGGGCGGCCACGTGCTCGTCACCAACAACGAGCGGGAGTTTCGCCGCGTGGCCGGCCTCGAGATCGAGAATTGGACGGGCGGAACAAAGTGAACAACCGCCGCCGATCCACAAGGGAGGGGAAGATGCCGAACTGCCGAACGATGCTGGTGGCGGCCGTCCTGGCCGCGCTGATCGCGACGCCCGCAATCGCGGCCGCCCAGAAGGACGCGGCCGGGATTGGCGAATTGGAACCGGCGAAGGAGCTTTTCGCCCTCGACATCGAGAAGCCCGGCGGGCTGGCCTTCGACGGCAGGCTCCTGTGGGTCACGGACCGCGTGGCGGGCCTGATCCGCGGCCTGGATCCGGCCACCGGCGAGCAGAAGGCCGAGCTGACCGCGCCCGGGCCGTGGCCCACGGGCCTGGCCTTCGACGGCGAGCTGCTCTGGGTGGCCGACAAGGTGAAGAACCGCCTGTTCGCCATAGACACGAAGGCGCGGCTCGTGCGCCGCGAGGTGGAGAGCCCCGAGAACCCTCTGGGCCTGGCCTTCGACGGCGAGCACCTCTGGGTCGCGGACGGCAGGCAGATCCACCAGGTGATGAGGGAGGACGGCACCACCATCGTCAGCTTCTCCGCGCCAACCTGGGCCGGCAGCGGCCGCCGGAGCGACCAGCTGGGCCTCGCGTTCCACGCCGGGTATCTCTGGGTCTCGGACCGCCTGGCGGACCGGCTGTACCGGGTCGATCCCAAAGGCGGCGAGGTCGTGGATATGCTGCCCGCGCCCGGACCCTTCGCCGCGGGCCTCGAAGTCGTGGACGGCCGCCTGCTGGTCGTGGACGTGGACCGTCGGCGGCTCGTCGAGTTGGACCCCGGCGCCCTGCCCCGCGTCGAGCGCCGGGATCCGCGTCGGGAGCGCGTCATCCTGCGGCGCGAGATCGTGAACCACGGCCCGGACACCCTGGCCGAGGTCGACATCCACGTGGCGATCCCCGTGTCCGCGCCCAACCAGGCCCTGGACGGCGAGCCCGTGTTCAGCCCGGAGCCCGACGAGATCGTCGAAGACCAGTGGGGCCAGCGCTTCGCCCGGTTCTCCGCCCGGAATCTGCGCCCCGGCAAGCGCCTCGCGGTGACGATGACAGTCGAGGCGACTCTCTTCGCCGTGCGCCACCACATCGATCCGCGGCAGGTCGGGGATCTCCGCTCCATCCCCCGCGATCTGAAGAAGCTCTACCTGGCGGACGCGGCCAAGTTCGCCGTCCGTCACCCCTCGATCACTCGCCATGTGAAGGCCGCCCTGGAGGGCGAGCGCCGGCCGTGGCACATGGTCCGCAGGATCTCGCGCTACATCGGCGAGCACATGGAGTACGAGCTGGCCGGTGGCTGGAACATCGCGCCCACGGTCATCGACCGCGGCACGGGATCCTGCTCCGAGTACACGTTCGTGTTCATCGCCATGTGCCGGGCCGCGGGCATCCCGGCGCGCTACGCCGGCGCCATCGTGGTGCGCGGCGACGCGGCCAGCACGGACGACGTGTTCCACCGCTGGGCCGAGGTGTGGCTGCCGGGCTACGGCTGGGTGCCGGTGGACGCCCAGGCCGCGGACAAGCCCAGCGCCGAGCAGCGGGCCGGGGGCTTCGGCGGCCTGGACAACCGCTTCGTGGTCACGACCCTGGGCGGCGGCGGCTCGCGCTACATCGGCTGGGACTACAACTCCACGGCGAGCTGGACCTGCCGCGGCCGCTGCGACGTCGAGGACGTCCACCTCGGCGACTGGTACCCGGTCCCGCCCGCCCCCTGAGAGCGCCCCGCCCTACCCCGACAGATCCGCGGCCAGGCGCTCGACGCCGGCCACGGTCAGCGGGTACATGTCGAACAGCCGTCCGATGAGCCGGATCGACGGCGCGTTCCACCAGCGCTCGTCCATCGGGTTGAGCCATGCCGCGTGCCGGAAGTGCGAGGCGAGCCGCTCGAGGTGGGCGATCCCCGGCTCCTCGTTGTGGTCGCTCCAGTGGATGGCGCCCCACCGCTGGGTCAGCTCCCCGGGGTACATGTGGGCATCGCCGACCAGAACGAGCCGCGTCTCCGGACCGTGGTGCCGCATCAGCTCGTGCAGCGGGATCGGATCGCGAAACAGCGCGTCGGCGTAGACCGCCTCGTACACGCAGTTGTGGAAGTAGACGTGGTCGAAGTGCCTGAAGTGCCTCGCTCCGTGGGCCGCGGAGAACAGCCGGTCCACCAGGCGGCGGTAGGGATCCATCGAGCCGCCCACGTCGAAGGCCAGCAGCAGCGAGAGATCGCTCACACGCGGCGGGCGGAACACCAGCTCGATCTCGCCGCCCTCCTTGGCGGTCCGATCGATGGTGGCGTCGATATCCAGCTCGTCGGCGACGCCCTCCCGCTTCAGGGCGCGCAGCTTCTTCAGCGCCACGCCGAGCTGCCGCGTGTCGAGCACCTGGTCGCGCCGGTGCTCGCGGAAGCCTCGCTCCGCCGCCACCTGCACCGCGGTGCCGTGGCCGCGCTGCCCTCCGATGCGGATCCCGCCCGGGTGCCAGCCCCCGTGGCCGAAGGGCGAGGTGCCGCCCGTGCCGACCCAGCGGCCGCCCCCGTCGTGGCGCTCTTTCTGCTCGGCCAGCCGGCGCTCCAGCTCCGCGCGCAGGGCGTCGACGTCGACCTCCTCGAACACCCGCCGCCAGGCCGGATCCACGGGGTAGGGAGGGATCGGGTCCTCGAGCCAGCGAAGGACGTCACCCTCGATGGCCGCCGCGGCCTCGGGAGCGCCGCGGAAGTGCTCGGCGAAGCTGAGGTCGAAGTCGTCGAGCTCGGTCTCGTCGCGCACCAGGATCGCCCGGGACAGCGAGTAGAACCCCATCAGCGACGAGCCGTGGAGCCCGCGAACCAGCCCCTCGATCACGGCCAGCCACTGGGTCGGCGTGACCTTGAGCCCCCGGCCCCGCAGGCGGAAGAAGAAAGAGAGGAACAGGTCCGCGTGATCGTCCCCGCCCGAGGCGGCGGTTGCGTCGGGTCCGGCCACGTCAGCCTCTCCAGAGCCCCCGCGAGCGGCCGCCGCCCAGGGCGACCTCGAGGTCCTCGGGCTTCTTGATCAGCGTGCCCAGGAACGGGATCTCCTTGGCCACGGTCCCGGCCGGGATGCCCGCGGCCAACAGCGCGCCGATCCAGTCGATGAGCTCCGAGGTCGAGGGGCGCTTGCGAAGGCCCTCGAGGTCCCGCAGCCAGTAGAACTTTTCGAGGCACTGATCGAGGAGCTTCTTCGCCACCTGGGGATGGTGCACGCGAACGATGTCGGCCATCAGGGCCGGGTCCGGAAAGCGGATGTAGTGGAACACGCAACGGCGCAGGAACGGATCGGGCAGCTCCTTTTCGGAGTTGGAGGTGATGATGACCACGGGCCGCTGGCGCGCCGCGTGTCGATCGCCGGTCTCGACGACGTGGAACTCCATGGTGTCCAGCTCGTGGAGCAGGTCGTTGGGGAACTCCAGGTCGGCCTTGTCGATCTCGTCGATCAGCAGCACGACCCGGCGCTCGCCGGTCAGCGCGCGGCCGAGCGGCCCGAGCCGGATGTACTGGCGGATGTCCGAGACGTCGCGATCGCCGAAGCGCGAGTCGTGCAGCCGCTCCACCGTGTCGTAGACGTAGAGCCCCTCCACGGCCTTGGACGTGGACTTGACGTTCCAGACTATCAGCTCCTCGCCGAGATCCTCGGCCACGGCGTGAGCCAGCAGCGTCTTGCCCGTACCGGGCTCGCCCTTGACCAGCAGGGGCCGGCCGAGGGCCACCGAGACGTTGACCGCGTGGCGCAGATCAGGGGACGTGATGTAGTGGCCGGTCCCCTCGAACCGATCGAACCCTTCGTTCATTTCTCGCCACCTTCCTTTGCGCCGCCGCCGGTCGCCAGCAGGCCATCCAGGATCTGAGGCCGGCAAACCTGCTCGAGGCCCGCCGTGTCTCCCGCTGCCACGCGTCGAAGCACGCTGCGGAGCAGCTTGCCGCTGCGGGTGACCGGCAGTTGCCTCACCGTCCGGATCACCTCGGGCACGGCGCCCGGGCCGAAGTGGCCGACGATGGCCTCGCGCGCCGAGACCGCCGCGGCCTCTCCCAGGGCCGTCTCCAGGTACAGCACCGAGCGGACGGCCCCGGGGGCGTCGGTCCAGTGCACCACCGCCACCTGGTCGATGCCGTCGATCCCGGCCACCACGGCCTCGATCTCGGTGGCCGAGACATGTTCGACCTCTGGCCGCGAGACCTCGCCTTCGCCCATGGGCCAGATGCGACCCTCCCGATCGATGCGGGCGCGCAGGCCCAGCACCGCTGGCAGCGCTCCGTCCGCCAGCTCCGCGGCCAGTCCGGGGATCGCGACGGAAAGGGCCGCGAAGCCGCCCAGGCCCACCTCGCAGCGGTGACCCCGCTGGTCCACGATGACGAGACCGAAGCCGGGCAACGCCGGCCCCGGGCAGCCGGGCAACACGGGAACCGCCCCGGGCTCGGTCCCCGCCACGAAGCCGCCCACCTCGGGGCGCGCCACGGCCTGGGTCACGTGCACGTCTCCGCCGAGCACCCGCTCGCGGACGAAAGAGAAGAGGCCCGGGGAGACGGAATCGCCCTCGAGGATCGCGATTTCGAGCGGGCCGCTATCCACCGGATCGTCCCTGGGCGCTGGCTCCACCTTGGCGAGCAGCGGCCCGTGGATGATGGCCGCCGTGGCGCCAGAGCCGGCCATGCGGCGGGCCCGATCGAACGCCGTGGCGTCCGCCGCGGGACCCGGGATCACGAGCTCGATGCCGAGGAGCAGCGCGCCGAGGGCCGCGGCCGTGAACGAGGCGTGATGGACCGGCGTCTCGAGCCACAGGCGGCCGGGCCGGTCCTTCGGCGGGCGCAGCAGCCACTCGAGGGCGGAGACCGCCTGGACGAGCAGCCCGGCCACCGGCACGGTGTGGGCGCGTCCGGCCGAGTCGAAGAACACCGCGGCCGGATGGGACGGCTCCAGGACCGCCGCGTCCGGCAGTTCCGGAGTCGGGCCTGGCACCTCCCCGTCCAACAGGGTGCCCCGGCAACCGGCCGCGCGGGCCCGCCGGTCCGCCTGGCCCGGATCTCCGCCGGCCGGATCGATAGGCACCGCCACCAGGCCCATCCGCAGGCAGGCCAGCAGTGCCACCGGAAGGTCGGGGCCCCGTGGCAGCGCCAGCAGCACCCTCGCACCGGGTTCCAGGCCGAGCCGTCCGAGCCTGGCGCACATCGCGCCCACCTCCGCCGCGAGGGCCGGTGCCGGGATCGCCCTGCCCGCGCCGTCAGCCAGAGGCACCGCGCCATCGCCCGCCCGGGACCACAGATCGAGGATCGCGCCGGTCGGTTCGAGGCCGCCGCCCGGGAACCAGCCCTCCTGTCCGCGGGTCGTCGAGGGGGATGCCATCCACGGGAACCCTCGGGCCGCGGTCATCCAGTACTCGTCCGCGTCCTCGACGGAGCCCGCCAGGAACCGCAGGGCCTCGGCCTCGCCCGCGAAGGGTGATCGCTCCTGCCAGAACCGCGGCGGCTCGAGCCGTGCCCGCCCCGGCAACACCCCCCGACTCGGTTCATCGCCCATGGCGGTCTCCTCCCTCGGTCCCCCGCTGGATCAGCAGGCAGGCCAGCGCCACCGAGGCCAGCTTGGTGCGCGAGCTGTCCCCTCGGGACGTGAGGATGATCGGTACGTCGCCTCCGATGATCGCCCCGCCCAGGGTCGCCCCGGAGATCACCGTGAACGCCTTGTACACCGCGTTGCCCGCGTCTATGTCCGGCACCAGCAGCAGATCCGCGTCGCCGCGAATGGCGCCGGTCCACTTCTTCTCGCGGGCCGAGGACGGCGACAGCGCGATGTCCACGGACAGCGGCCCCTCGACAACCACGTCGTCCCGCCCGGCCATCCGCTCGGCGATGATCCGGCCCTCCAGCGACGACGCCACCGCGTCCGAGGGTTTCTCGACGGCAGAGATCACCGCGACCTTCGGCCGCTCGAAGCCGAGCAGGCGCATCGCGCGAAGGGCGTTGTCGAGGATGCCGAGCCGCGCCTCCACGTCGGGCAACGTGTTCATCGCCGCGTCGGTAACGCCGAGCAGGCCGGGTCGGCAGGACAGCTCGAACATCGCCAGGTGGCTGAGCAACATCCCCGGCCGCTTCTTCCCCGCGGCCTTGAGGTAGCCGAGGAACCCCTTGAGCACGGCCGACGTCATGCAGCTGCCCTTCATCAGGGTGTCCGCCGCGCCGGCGAGCAGCAGCTCCGAGGCCCGCGTCACGGGATCGTCCGTGTCCACCAGCCCAGCGTTCTCGCCGTCGATGGGCACTTCCAGCTCCCAGGCCAGGCGGCTCACCGCCGAGTACGGCCCGAGCAGCAGGAAGCGAGCCAGGGGCCGCGGCCGGAGAGCCAGGGCGCCTTTCACCGCGAGCAGGGCCTCCTCGTTGTCGGCGCCCACCAGGGCGATCACCGGCGGCTCCCCGGCGCGGGCCGCGTCGAGGATGTCGTCCAGGCTGCGCGGCGGGCCGGGGCGAAGCGCGGCGGGGCGTTCGATGAGGGTGGTCCCGATCAGCCGGTCCTGCTCCTCGCGGGCGTCGGCCACGCGGTCGCGGACCTCCACGTACGAGAGCCGGTGCCCGGTCCCGGCCTGGGCGCCGAGCAACCCGGCGGCCAGGGCCTGCTGCTCGAGGGAGCCCGGCAGCCGGATCACCGGGACCCGGAGATGGATGCGCCCGGCCACCATCCCGCAGAAG
>CAYZAI010000028.1:0-20984 GCA_964476305.1 uncultured Myxococcales bacterium | reverse complement strand
ACGTGGGCGGTGTCCACGCCGAGTGCGAGGCGATCAGCTGCGGCGGGGTGCTGTACTACTGCCTCGAGGACCCGGTGAACGGGTGGGGCTGGACGGCAGAGCCCTCGTGCGACGACGGGAACGCCTGCACCTACGACGACCTGTGCTCAGGCGGGAGCTGCCAGGGTAAGCCCATCACCTGCGCGCCGACCGACTGCATGGACAAGACGTGCAACGGCACCGCCACCTGCACCGAAACGCCGAAACCGTCGACCACGGCGTGCGGAACGACGGTGTGCGGGCCGGACACCTGCAACGGGGTGGACTACTACGACTACCCGGGAACGTGCACGCGGTACTGTTCCGGGACGGCGGACGTCTGCGACCCGTGCACGTGCACGGCGTCGGTGACGACGTGCGGGGTTGGGGCGGGGAACCAGTGCTGCGCGGCGGGGTGCGACGCGGGGACGGGGGGCTGCCTGACGACGTCGGAGACCTGCGAGGAGACTTGCACGGCGAGCCAGCTCGTCGTCGGCCAGACCTGCGTGGGCTGCGGGCTGGCCGGGGCGGTGGGTATCTGCTCGGGCGGCGCGGTCCACACGTGCACCGCCGCGGTCCACAACCCGTGCCAGACCGTGTCCTGCGGGGGCGTGACCTACCGCTGCACCAACGCCGGCGGCACCTGGGAGTGGCGCACGGGCGTGGCGTGTGACGACGGCGATCAGTGCACCTTCAACGACGCCTGCATCGGCAGCGTGTGCGGCGGCACGTCGATCACCTGCACTTCGACGGATTGCATGGAGATCACCTGCAACGGCACCGCCACCTGCACCGAGACGCCGAAGCCGTCGACCACGGTCTGCGGATCGACGGTGTGCAACGCGGACTACTGCAGCGGCCTGGATTTCTACGATTACCCGGCGAGCTGCACGCGGTACTGCTCCGGCACGGCGGACTTCTGCAACCCGTGCGCATGCGTCGCGGCGACGACAGCCTGCGGGGTCGGCGCCGGCAACGAGTGCTGCGAGGCCACGTGCAGCTCCGCCCTCGGCTGCCAGACCGTGCCCGGCGCGTGCGGGAGCGGGGGGGACACCTGCGGCGCGACACTGCTCGAGGTGGCCCAGACCTGCGAGGGCTGCGGGGCGGGGGGCGCCGCGGGAACGTGCGTCCCCGGCGGATCTTACGCCTGCGACGAGATCACGCACTCGGAGTGCGAGGCGCGCAGCTGCGGCGGCTCGCTCTACTACTGCCTCGAGGATCCCGTGAACGGGTGGGGCTGGACGACGGTTCCCGCCTGCGACGACGGCGACCTGTGCACCTACAACGACGCCTGCTCGGGCGGGGCGTGCGTCGGCGCGGCCGTCGAGTGCGCGTCAACGGCCTGCATGACCCGGGAGTGCAACGGCTCCGCCGTGTGCACCGAGACGCCGCAACCGTCGACGGTGGAGTGCGGGACGACGACCTGCCCGGCCGACTCCTGCAACGGGGTCGAGTACTACGACTATCCCGCGGGGTGCACGAGCCACTGCACCGGCGCCGGGGAGTGCGACCCGTGCTCGTGCACGGCGGCGCAGACGACCTGCGACGTCGGCCTGGGCAACCAGTGCTGCGAGGCGGCGTGCAACGCGGCCACGGGCGGCTGCCTGACGACGGACGGCGCCTGCCCCGAGACCTGCTCCGCGAACCAGCTGATCGTGGGCCAGACGTGCCTCGGCTGCGGCGCGGCCGGCGCCGAGGGCATCTGCTCGGGCGGGGCGCTCCAGACGTGCAACGCCTCGAGCCACGTCCTGTGCCAGACCGTGAACTGCGGCGGCGTGCAGTATTACTGCACCAACACCGGGGGTGCCTGGCAGTGGCGCACCGGCGTGACCTGCAACGACGGCGATCCGTGCACGTACAACGACGCCTGCGGCGGTGGCACGTGCGGCGGCACGGCGGTCACCTGCACGTCGACGGACTGCATGAGCGTGACGTGCAACGGCACCAGCACCTGCACCGAGACGCCCAAGCCCTCGACCACGGCGTGCGGAGTGACCGCGTGCGGAGCGGACTGGTGCGACGGCATGGACTTCTACGACTACCCGGCGGCGTGCACGCGGTACTGCAGCGGGACGGCGGACGTCTGCGAGGCGTGCGCGTGCACGGCCGCGACGACCACCTGCACCACGGGCCCGGCGAACCAGTGCTGCGTCGCCGGCTGCGACGACGTCGCGGGCTGCACCACCGCGGACGACGGCACGTGCGCCGACGCCTGCGGCGCCACCACCGTGACCACGGGGCGGACCTGCGTCGGCTGCGGCGACAACCTGGCCGAGGGCACCTGCGGCGGCGGGACGACCGTCACCTGCGGCGCGGCGACCGCCTGCCAGACCGTCACCTGCGGCGGCACGGCGGTCACCTGCACCAACGCCGGCGGCACCTGGGAGTGGCGGACGGACCCGGCCTGCGACGACGGCGACCCCTGCACCTACAACGACATCTGCGGCGGCGGAACCTGCGACGGGACGGCGATCACCTGCACGTCGACGGACTGCATGAACGTGACCTGCAACGGCACCGCCACCTGCACCGAGACACCGAAACCCTCGACGACGGTGTGCGGCGCCACGACCTGCCCGCCGGACACCTGCTCCTCGGGCGAGTTCTACAACTACCCCGAGACGTGCACGCACACCTGCAGCGGGACGGACGACACGTGCAACGGCTGCACCTGCACCGCGGTGGAGACCCAGTGCGACGTGGGCCCGGCGAACCAGTGCTGCGCCGCGGGCTGCGACGACCTCGCCGGCTGCTACACGGAGGATGGCGGTTCCTGCACTGACGTCTGCGGCGCCACGACCCTCACCACGGGGCGGGCCTGCGCCGGCTGCGGCGACAACCTGGCCGAGGGCACCTGCGGCGGCGGGACGACCGTCACCTGCGGCGCGGCGACCGCCTGCCAGACCGTCACCTGCGGCGGCACGGCGGTCACCTGCACCAACGCCGGCGGCACCTGGGAGTGGCGGACGGACCCGGCCTGCGACGACGGCGACCCCTGCACCTACAACGACATCTGCGGCGGCGGGATTTGCCAGGGCACGCCCATCGACTGCGGGGTCGGGAGGTACTGCCTGGACGGCTCCTGCACCGACTGCGACACGGACGACCACTGCGGCGCGGCCTGCGAGGACTGCACGCTGGGCGGCCAGATCTGCAACCTCGCTGGCACGGCCTGCACGGACGTGTTCTGCGAGTCGCGGACGGACACCGCCGAGACCTGCGAGACCGCCGCCACCATCGGCCGCGACGATCTCGACGGCTCCTTCCCGGGGAACAACACGGCCTACACCGCGAACGTGAACATCAACTGTGACGGCTATTCCCAGGCCGGGCGGGATGTCGCGTACCGCGTCTACCTGTTCGCCGGCGAGACGGTCTCCCTCGACCTCGACGTCACCGACAACGACCTCTCCCTCGGGCTGCTGTGGTCCGGCGCCGCCGCGCCCGTGCCTTGCTCGTCGATGACGCTGATCGAATGCAGCGACGGAGACGGCACCGTGGAAGAGTCCATCACCCACGCCGTGATGTCGACCGGGTGGTACTACATTCTCATTGATTCCTACTACACGACGGGCACGGGCTACGGGCCCTACACCCTGGACATCCGCATCACGGATGCGGCCCCGGGAGAGTGCTGGGGCGGGAACCCCTCGGCCTGCACCTCCGACGAGTCCGTCATGTTCGACTGGAACCCGGGGACCATCGCATGGCCCATGACACGGGTCACTTCCGGCACCATCACCGGCATGGAGTACATCTACACCTCCATCGCGAACCAGGGCACGGCCACGACAACCTTCGACCTGCCCTGCGACGACACCTGGTACCTCTGGGGCCTGACCTGGATCCCCAGCAACACCCTGGCCAACTTCTACTTCACCGTGGATTCCCAGACCGAGATCGACTGGAACATGTCCGGCGCCCCGGCCCAGACGTGGACCTGGGACCAGGCAAACGGGGCGATGACGCCGATCTGGTCCTCGACGCTGCTCGCGGGCAGCCACAGCATCCGGATCCGCGGCGGCGCCTCCAACGGCTCGGCGGCAACCAGCCACCCGGCCCTGGGGTACGTGGTGTTCACCAACGACCCGGCCTACACGCCTCCCGACCCGGGCAGTCTCTGATCCGGCGTTCCCCGTTTTCCCGGTATCGCGGTAGAATCGCCGCGTGATCCTCGTCGGCACCAGCGGTTTCGACTACGACGACTGGCGCGGGTCCTTCTACCCCGAGGGCCTGCCCAAGCGCTCGCAGCTCGAGTACTACTCCGGGCACTTCGCCGCCCTGGAGCTCAACTTCAGCTACTACCGCCTGCCCGGGGCCAGGCAGCTGTCGTCGATGGTCGAGCGCACAGGCGGGCGCGTGGCCTTCGCGATCAAGGCCCACCGCTCGATGACCCACGAGCGCACGGCGGGCGAGGCAGAGTACCGCGCCTTCGCCGACGCGCTTCTGCCACTGGAGGAAGCGGGCGCACTGGCCGCGGTGCTGGCGCAGTTTCCCCATTCGTTCTCACAGTGCGAAGAGAACCGGGCCTACCTGCGGCGCCTGGCCGACCGGCTGGGGCCGCGTCTGGTGTTCGAGCCGCGCAACGACGAGTGGGTCGAGGAGCCGGTGCTGAACTGGTTGGGAAAGATCGGGGTCGCCTTGTGCTGCGTGGACGAGCCGGCCCTGCCGGGCCTGATGCCTCCCGTTGCCCGGGCCACGGCCAGCCCGGCCTACGTGCGCTTCCACGGACGCAACGCCGCGAAGTGGTATCGCCACGACGCGGCCCACGAGCGCTACGACTGGCGCTACTCGGCCGGCGAGCTCTCGGAGTGGGTCTCACGGGTGCGGGAGCTCGACACCGCTGCGGAGAAGGTGCTGGTCTTCTTCAACAACCACTTCCAGGCCAAGGCCGTGGACGCGGCCAGGCTCTTCTGCGGGATGCTGTAGCCGCGCCGATCTCCGACACGCTTCGTTCGTCCATGTAACCCTCGGCTGGAGATTCCAGAACATTTGCGATATCAAGGGATCCATCACCCAAGACCGAGGAGGACCGGATGCGACAGTTTCTGACACTCGCCGTTTTCGTTTCGTGCCTGTCCCTGCTCCAAGCCGGTTGCGAAGAATCCGGTTCCGGCGCCTCGAGCGGGGACGCCGATTCCGACTCGGACGGCGACGCGGACTCGGACGGCGATTCGGATTCCGACAGCGACGCCGACAGCGACGCCGATGCTGACGCCGATACCGACGCCGACACGGACACGGGCACCGGCTGCGAGCCAGCCACGTACTCGTTCCGGCAGGGCACGGACGGCTACCTCGGCACGATCGACGTCCAGATCAACCAGGGAACTCCCGACACGTCGGAGCCGGCCGCGACCGTTCTGAGCGTCGACCAGAACGTGAACCCCACCGAGCGCCAGGTCCTCATCAGGTTCGAGGACATCTTCGGCAGCGGCCCGGGCCAGATCCCGGCCGGCGCGCCGGTGACCGCCGCCAACCTGACGGTCTACACCATGGAGGGGAGCGACGACGCGATCTCGATCCACCGGATGCTCCAGGACTGGCCGGCCGACGCCACCTGGAACGGGATGGGGGACGGCGTGAGCGCGGACGGCGCCGAGGCCGCACTCGCCCCCGACGACATGCTCGTGGCCCCGCTCGAGCCCGCGTTCCACACCTTCGAGGTCCTGCCGTCGGTCGGCGCCTGGCAGACGGCCCCCGAGACCAACCACGGCTGGGTGATGTTGATAGACGACACCAATGGCTGGGACTTCTACTCGTCGGAGTGGGCTACGGAGGACCAGCGCCCGGACCTCACGATAGAGGTCTGCGGCTCGGCCGACGGCGATACCGATTCCGACAGCGATGCCGACACAGATTCCGATGGCGACGCGGACACGGATTCCGACACGGACGCCGACTCCGACAGCGACTCGGACCCGTTCGAGATCAACGTCTGCGATCCCCTGACCGACGCTGCGCCCGGCGCCGGCTTCGACGAGATCCTCGCCACCGGCGGTTCGTTCAGCGGTGAGGGCTGGCAGACCACCGGCGACCAGAGCCAGCTGCGCGTCAAGCTGACCGAACCGGCGTGGGGCGACGGTTGCTTGACCATCGACGTGACAAACTTCGATCCTGTGACCCAGTACACCGACGAAAAGCACCAGATCATCAACATGTACACCAGCGAGCTGGCCAGCCAGGCGGTCTTCGATACCGACGAGGCCTGGTGGAACATCCGGACGGGATCGAACTACACCACCGGCTTCAAGTTCTTGAGCGCACCCCACGGCGGAGACTCGCGCCTGGAGCGGCGGCTCATCGAGGACGCCACCTGGGATCCGGCGGCGACCTACACGTTCAAGGTCGAGTGGACGGACACCGAGATCTCGGTCTACCTCGACGACGTGCATCTTTGGACGCAGAGCTTCTCGGGTCGCACATTCCCGCTGCAGTACGTGTTCCTGGGATCCGATGACGTGCCTTACCCCGCTCAGGTGGGGCCGATCTTCGGCAACCTCTGTCTGGACTACTGGATCTGAGCGGCGGGCCGGCGCCACGGCGGCAGCACGCCCGTCCGCCGCAGGGCGACGAGGGCCAGGGTGTCGCAGGCGACGGCGATCCCGATGGCGCCCCAGTTGCCCTGGATGAACGGGCCGAGCTTCAGTGCGACGTCGACGACGATCAGCGCGAGGGCGGCGAGCAGGTACCAGCCGAGCACACGCGCGGTCCGTTCTCCGAGTCGGGCGCGCAAGACGAGTTGGAATCCCGGACCCAGCAGCCACAGGTGGGTCACGGGCCACGTGAGCAGGTTCTCGTTGTACCAGGTGTCCGTGTGGGTCGTGACCGTCCAGTACAGGACCAGCATCAGGCCCCCAAGGCCGGCCAGCAGGCCCCAAGCGACCAGGCCCGCGCCGGCGAGGCGCAAGGGCGCCTTGCCCCGGGCGCCCAGGGTCGCGGGCAACGCCAGCCCGAGGAGCAGCAGCCCCGCGAGCACGGCGACGGTCGCGACCTCCCAGCCCGGAGCGTCCTCGCCCACCGGCGGGCCCCGCCGCTGGATCAGGTGGCGCGTCCGCTTCACCAGCGTGCGACCGGTCCTCGGGTTGCGCACGCGATCGAGATCCTCGACGAGCACCTCGGGCAGGAACTCCTCGTCCCAGCGCGTGATCGGCTTGTCGATGGCCGGCCCGAGGGAGAACAGGATGATCGACTGCATCACCGGCAGCCCCGTCAGGGCGCGGCGCGTCCAGGTGCGGAAGGTGCGCCCCGTGGGCTCGCGATCCCGGCCCGAGGCGACGGCGCCGTCCAGGGCGTCGTCGAGCAGGTCGCGGATGCGGGTGCAGCAGTTGTCCAGGTAGTGGCGGTAGGCGTAGACGCGGTTCTCGGGCAGGGCGTTCTCCTCGAGGCGCTCCTTGATCTCGAGCGTCTGTTCCTCGTCGAGGTCGAGGGTCCGGAGCCACACGTCGCGGTCGTAGTAGCGGTAGCGCCGGATCAGCGCGGGGTATGAATCCACGGACAGCCAGTAGTCGAGGTAGCCGCGAGCGTACCGTATCTGGAGATCCGGGTCCGAGAAATCGAAGGTGCCGAAGTTGTAGACCTTGTCGATCCGGCCCCGCTGGTCCGAGACCAGCACCGCGATGTGGCCGAAGCGCGAGAAGAGGTCGTCTCCCTTGCCCATGTTCAGCACGTGGATCCCGTAGCGCGAGGGTTCCCGCCCTTCCCCGGCCGCGGCGGCGGCGAACAGCAGCACGAGCAGGACCGACGACAGAGGCAGGACGGTTCTCATCGGGGACCTTCCCGGTAGTCGTGACGCATCTCGATGCGCCGCAGGTGTTCCTCGTAACGCTCGGCCAAAGCGTCCATTTCCTCGCCGTGGGTCGCTTCGTCGATCTCGCCCCGGGCCAGGCGAGTATCGATGGCCGCGGCCTCCATCTCGAACCAGCGATCCGGGTCGAAGTTGTAGGTCATCGCGCCACCAGCCCAAGCAGTCCCCGGACCGGTCCTCTCGCGGGCCGGCTCCCGGCAGCCGTACAGCCGCACCCGCCCGGTTCGTCCTCGGGGGGGCCGGCCTTCGTCGCCAACGCCGGGGCAGCTTTCGTCGGCTCCAGCCGCTGCTCGACGTCCCGCAGCAGAGCCTGCAGCACGGGATCGCGGACCGTTGTCCGCTCCAGGTTGCTGTTCGGGGAGTACCAACACAGCGGATCGGCCCACGGGTCGCCGAAAGGATCGGCGGGCGCCGCACGGACCCCGCGGCAGTCGCGGGAGCACTCTGATTCCGCGACCAGCTTCTCGATCGGGCGGTCGGGCAGGGACTCGCCGCGGGCCAGTCGGAAGGCGGGGTTGCAGGCCCCCCAGGGCAGCTTCTCGAACAGCTCGGCCACCGGTGCGCGGCCCAGGGAGCGTCCGTGGATCGCCAGCAGCAACGCCCGAGCGACGGCGAGCTCGGTCCGGTTCATCTCCGCGGCCGGCCGCGGCCGGCCGGGCAGGGCAACCCGCTTCGGGGCCATCCCCGGACCCGCGGCGAGCGCCTCGATATCGAAGGTCGTCCACGGCGCCGCATCCCGGACTTCCACTTCGAGCCGGGAGCGCCACCCGTCGTCGAGGAAGCGCGTCGTCGCACCTGGAAAGTCGAAATCCCTGGTGCCGTCGCCGCGCACGAGCCGCACCCGGTCGCCGAAGTGCCATGAGAAGCGCTGGATCGGGACGATCTTTCCGGCGAACCGTCCGAGCCCGGCGCCGAGCCAGCGGGCGATTTCTGTCCCGTGCTCCGTGACCGGGGCGGGTTGTCGGAACAAGACGTCGATCCTGCGTTCCTGGCCTGGAGCGAGCTCCACCGTCAGGGAGCGGAAGGCTTCGCTGGGAACGCCGATGTCCGGCAGGCCTTCGAAGCGCCGCGGGGCGATGGGCATGCGCAGGCCGTCCTGGGAGATCACGACCTCGCGCACGTGGGGCCCCTCGGCACCGGGTTTCACCGGTACCTCGGGCACGGCCAGGGTCAGCCGTACGTCACGCTCCGTGGGGTTTCGCAGGTCGATGCGGACCGAGACCTCCCACTGCGCGGCGAAGCGCGGATCGTCGAGGGGCCTGCCCGGCGGCGGGACCGCGGTGAAGCTCACCGCCACCAGGTTGAGGACGATCGGCGTGCCGTCCTCGATGGGCACCGGCGCGCCCCCGGCCCCGGCCCAGGTGTCCTGCGCCGACGCGTCGCGGCCGGCTGCCGCGAGGATCGCCGCCGCGGCGAAAGCTGGTGCGAGCCTCAACATCGGAATCAACATATCCCAAGCCCCCGGCCCGGTCACTACTTGTGATAGGGCGAGCCGCGCAGGATCTCGAGGGCGCGGTAGAGCTGCTCGGCCAGCACCAGCCGGGCCAGGCGGTGGGGCAGGGTCATCCGCGACAGGCCCAGCACCTCGTTCGCGGCCTCGCGGACCTCGGCGGGCAGGCCGTCCGCGCCACCGACGACGAAGGTCACACCGCGTCGCCCGCCGTTCATCCATCCCTGCAGCAGCCCGGCGAAGCCCGCCGAGTCGAGCTGAAGGCCGCGCTCGTCGAGGGCGACGACGACGTGACCCCTCTGGCGGTCCCCGGCGACGCGCGCGGCGAGCAGCCGATCGTCGCGCAGCACGACCTCGTCGATGGATAGGCGCTTGCGGACGCGGGCGAGGTAGTCGGCCACGAGAGGTGCCGCGGGATCGGCGCGCTCCCTCCCCACGCTGGCGATGACGATGCGCAAGGCGCGCCCTAGCGGTCGGACGCGGCCGGTCTGAGCGGCACACGCACGGCGTCGATCCACAGGCCCTCGAGGTCGTAGAAGCCGCGCGTGT
The DNA here is from genome assembly GCA_964476305.1 of uncultured Myxococcales bacterium. Taxonomy (GTDB): domain Bacteria; phylum Myxococcota_A; class Polyangia; order JAAYKL01; family JAAYKL01; genus CAYZAI01. The sequence goes on along the minus strand of CAYZAI010000028.1, from coordinate 11,160 downwards.
TGTCCTCGAAGACGTGGACGATCACGTCACCGTAGTCCAACAGCACCCAATGGTTGTTCTCGCGGCCCTCCACGCCCAGGGGGCGGACGCTGTTTCGCGCCAGGGCACCTTCCACTCCCGAGGCGATCGCCTCGACCTGCCGTGGCGAGCGCCCGGAGCAGATCACGATGTAGCTCGTGTAGTCGACCTTGCCTGTGACGTCGATGATTTCCGTGGCCAGGGCCTGCTTGTCGAGTGCGTTGTCGGCGATGGCGAGTGCCAGTTCCTTCGCGTCCAATCGTCCCTCCTGCTCGGATGCCCGCTGCGCGGGTCATTCGACGTGATGGTAGCAGGAATGGATCCCCGGCTCAAATCCGGGGCCGTCCAGGTCCGCTTGACCGATCGGGGCTTTTCCTCTAAGGAGACAAGGCCGTTTCGGGCAGCCCGTGGCAGGGTAGCTCAGCCGGTTAGAGCGGCGGATTCATAACCCGCAGGTCGGGAGTTCGAGTCTCCCCCCCGCCACCCGACGACAACCCGGCATCCACTGTGAGGGCGGCGTGATTGCCGCCTTCTTCGTTTCTGCGGAGGATAGCATGCGCCGCACGATCTACCTGACCACCCCGATCTACTACGTCAACGCGGAACCGCACATCGGGCACCTGTACACGACCGTGCTGGCCGACACTCTCAAGCACTACCACATGCTCATCGGAGACGACGTCCGCTTCCTCACCGGCACAGACGAGCACGGCGAGAAGATCCAGCAGGCGGCCGAGCGGGAGGGCATCGAGCCCCAGGCTTTCGTCGACCGGATCTCCGGGGTGTTCGCCGACACCTGGAAGCGCCTTCGCATCGCCAACGACGACTTCATCCGCACCTCCGAGGAGCGCCACCAGCGGTACGTGAAGGACATCCTGGCCCGGGTCCACGCCGCCGGCGACATCTACTTCGACGAATACGACGGGCTCTACTGCGTGGGCTGCGAGCGCAACATGAACCTGTCCGAGCTGGTGGACGGCAAGTGTCCTGACCACCAGGTCGAGCCCCGGCGCATCAAGGAGGCCAACTACTTCTTCCGCATGGGGAAGTACCAGCAGCGGCTCGTGGATCACATCCAGGCGAACCCCGACTGGATCCGGCCCGAGCGCTACCGCAACGAGGTGCTCTCGTTCCTCAAGGCGCCCCTCGAGGACCTGTGCATATCGAGGCCCAAGTCGCGCCTGACCTGGGGCATCGACCTGCCCTTCGACGACCGGTTCGTCACCTACGTCTGGTTCGACGCCCTGCTGAACTACCCCTCGGCCCTGGCGATGACCGACCGGGGCGAGAACCTGTTCGAGCGGTACTGGCCCCACGTCAACCACCTGATCGCCAAGGACATCCTCAAGACCCACGCCATCTACTGGCCCACCATGCTGATGGGGGCGGGCCTGCCCCTGTTCCACCGCATCGACGTGCACGGCTACTGGCAGTCGGGCGAGTCGAAGATGTCGAAGAGCCTGGGCAACGTGGTCCGGCCACTGGACTTCGACCGCCGGTTCGGGATCGAGAACCTGCGCTACTTCTTCTTCCGCGAGATGAAGTTCGGCACGGATGCGGGCTTCACCTACGAGCTGTTCGTCGAGCGCTACAACGCCGACCTCGCCAACGGGCTGGGCAACCTGCTGTCCCGGGCCGTTGGGCTGGTGCGCAAGAGCCGGGGCGGTGCCGTGCCCTGCGCACCGGACCGCGAGGGCGGTGCCGAAGCGCTGGCGGCCGCGGTGGACGGGATGCTGGTCCCCGGGCAGGGCGACAACGGACCGGGCTACCGTCGGGCCTTCGAGGATCGGCAGTTCCACGTCTTCATCGAGGCCCTGCGCGGCCTGTGGGGAGCCACGGATCGCTTCGTCAACGACGCCAAGCCCTGGGAGGCCGCGCGGAATGGCGACTGGGAGTCGTTCGACCGCGTGGTGGCGGCCGCGCTGGAGGTCGTGCGCATCTCGGCGGTGCTGCTCTCGCCGATCATGCCCGTCAAGTGCCGCGAGATCCTCGACTACCTGGGCGAGACGCGCCCGCTGGACGGCACCGTGCCCCTCGAGGATCTCGCCGGCTGGGGGGGCCTCAGGCCGGGCCACGCCCTGGGCGGGGACGTTCCCCGCTTCCCGCGCATCGACCCCGAGCGGCTGGCAGAGGTGCTCGCCGAGGCCAAGGCAACGGCGAAGCCCGACGCGCCGCAGGCCCCCGCCCGCCGAGAGGATCTCGCGCCGCAGAAGGCGGAGATCACCATCGACGACTTCGCCAGGCTCGACCTCAGGGTCGGCGTGGTGCGCGAGGCGGGGCTCGTCGAGGGGGCGAAGAAGCTCGTCCGCCTGGGCGTGGACCTGGGCGAGGGACGGCTGCGCCAGATCTTCGCCGGCATCCGTGCGGCCTATCCCGATCCCGCGATCCTCGTGGGCCGGAAGGTCCTGGTAGCGGCCAACCTGGCCCCGCGCCAGATGAAGTTCGGCCTGTCCGAGGGGATGATCCTCGCCGGCTCCGGCGGCGGCGCCAAGGAGCGCCTGGCCGTGGCCACCTTCGACGGCGACCTCGTGCCCGGCGACACCGTCAGCTAAAGGTCCTGGCGGGCCTCGCCGTCGTCAGGGGGGGGCGTTGGAGAAGGAACCGGCGTCGCGTCGGGCGAAGGGGCCGCGTGTCCCAGGAGCACGCCGTGACGGTCGCGCCGTGGCACGGGTTCGTCGTCCTCGGGTTTCCAGCGGCGGTCCCACTTGTACCCGGTCTCGGTGGCCACCCGCGCCGGGCAGCCCGGCGAGCCCGGCCCGGAGCGATCGACCCAGAAGTAGGACCGATCCCGTGCGTCGAGGTGGATGAACCCCGCGTTGGGGTAGAGGCCGACCCCCACGTGGCCCAGCTGCCTGGCGAAACGCGCCAGCGCGGGCAGGCTCACGCCGGGAACGATGATGTCCGCCGCGTTCCCCCGGCCGTGGTGTCCGCCCTCGGCATCGTCCCCGGGCTCGCGGTAGCCGGAGATGATCGTGATCTGCCTGGCATCGAAGTGATCGGCGAGCCGGTACAGCAGCTTGACGAGCCGCGGGTTGACCGCGTGCACCGCGTTCGTGTGGTGGTCCCGCATCACGCGCTCGACTTCCCGCAGCGCTTCCGGGTCGAGCGATCCGTCCGGCAGGAACGGGAAGAACCGGACACGCTCTCCGAGGTTGACCGAGGCGAGCACCAGGTCGCGATACCCCTCGCGGTACCGCGGCTTGGGGATCCGCGGCACCAATCGCCATCCCCGGGCCATCCGGCGGTAGCGCGGCGGCGTATAGACGCTGCAGCGGGTCCTTCGCCTGCCGGGCCTCTTCTTCTTCGCCTTGGCCGCTGGTTTCTTCTCGTCGGCTGCGGGCGAGGGCTCGATCGCGGGCTCGGCTTGCCCGGGACGGGCCACCTCTTGCTGGGACGGAGCCCCGTGGGCTGGCGCTCCACCGGACCCAGCGGCGAGCAGGGCCAGGGTCAGGGCGGGAATGGAGGCGGCTTCGAGCATCGTTCCTCGGACGTGGGAAGAATAGGGGCTATTCGCCCTCGGGTCCACCTCGCTCGCGCCGTGCTGGATTGTTGTGCTGCGCGGCCAGTGCCTGATAAGGAAATCGCGATGCCTGCCGGTCGCCAGTACCACTGCCACGTCGCGACCTTCTGTGTCGCCGGGGCGACCGCCCTGGCCGTGGCCCTGGCCCGGATGCCCGACGCCCCGAAAGGCGGGCCGACGGCAGGGCTCGAGGCGGCCCTGAGCGCTGCCACCGGCCTCGCAGTGCGGCCGGGCTCGGCGGGCGAGGCCGGGGAGACCGGGCGCGGCGAGTTGGCGCGAGCCGTGCTGGGGCGCGAGATTCTGTTCCTGGGAGCGAGGGCGTTCGGGACCCCGGCCGATCTCTACCTGGCCCGCGTGCGCGAATCGCCCGAGGGCCGGATCCTGGGACTCTCGAGCCTGGTCAACCTCACCGGGTCCGCCGACGGCGACGTGACCGGGCTCGAGATCCTGCTCCCCTTTGCCGCGGTGGCCACCCGGGTCGGCGGCAGGGTGCGCGCGATTTCGGTCTTCCACCTGGGCGGGCAGGACCCACCTCGCGGTGAGGGTTGGTCGCGCGTCCAGATCGGGCTGTCGAGGCTCACGAACCTGCAGCGCACCGGGCGCCTCGCCGGGATCGGCCGCCTCGACCTGCGGTTCACCGAGCCTCCCGCGAACGTCGCCCTGCGGCTCCAGCGCGCCGGGGAGGCGGCGGAGCTGCTCATCGATTGGACCGACGCCGCGGGCCGGCGCCGGTTGACGGTCGCGGATCCCGGCACGGGCCGGACGGCCAGCGCCGATCTCGAGATCCTTGCCGAGGAGCGGCTGCCCAAGCGCCCGATCCTCTGGCTGGTGGATACGATACGTGCCGTGCCCTGGATCGGCCCGGGTCCCATCGAATGGGCCGAGGGGCGCTTCTTCGCCGCCCGGGACCACTTGCGCCGCTGGCGCTACGAGATCGCCGGCGACGAGGAGGACACCGGGGAGGGAGCGAAGGACGCCGCATCGAAGGCCCCGGCGCCCCGCATCTACGAGATCCCGCCCGGCCTGGAGATCGGCCGTGTCGAGCCGGAGGTGCCCTGGCCCCCGCCGTCAATCGACCCGCCGGTCTTCGGCAGGTTGAGGATGGGCGAGGGCACGTGGCAGCCGGCGGAGCCGGAGTTCGCGGCGGATGCCGTCCATCGCTGGTTGCCGAACGCGCCACCGGCCATCTACCACACGTACATCCGCACCGACCGGGCACGGCCCTACGTTCGCGTGCAGCTCTTCGCCGTCGACACGCGGCAACTGGATCTGCACATGGTCGGCGGTCTCGAGGACCCCCAGTCCACCACGGGAGCCCTGGGCACCGGGCGCCTGCCCCGCGGTCCGGAGTTGCTCCGGCGGGTGGTGCTGGCCTTCAACGGCGCGTTCAAGACCGAGCACGGCTCCTACGGGATGGTGGTGGACCGCACCGTGCTGCTGCCCCCCCAGGACGGAGCCGCCACGGTGGCGACCTTCGAGGACGGACGGTTGGCCATGGGCAGCTGGCCAGAGGGGATCCCGATCCCGGAGGAGATGGTTTCGCTGCGACAGAACATGGATCCTCTCGTCGAGGACGGGGTCGTGAACCCGCGCAAGCGCTACCTCTGGGGCTTCACCCTCGACGAGGACATCGCGAGCATGAACACGATCCGCTCCGGTATCTGCATGACCGCGGCCGGCACGCTGATCTACGCCTGGGGCGAGGATCTGACCGCCCGGACGCTGGGCGTCGGCATGAACGCGGCCGGCTGCGTCTACGGGATGCACCTCGACATGAACCCCTACCACACGGCTTTCGTCCACTACGCCTTCCCCGAGGACGTGGACCCGAAGCGGCCCGCGTTCGAGGCGGATCTCGCCATCAGCGAGATGCGCTACTCGCCGGCCCGCTACGTCAACGGCGCGCCCAAGGACTTCTTCTACATGACGGTGCGGCGACAGGGTCCCGGCCCGGGCTGGTCCCGGGAGGGGCTGGCCCAGCCGGCGCCGGCGTTCGTCGGAGCGGTGTTCCTCAGGCGCGAGGGGAGCTGCGAGCTGCTGGCCGCGGACCTCGGGCGCACGGCCGTCGCCACCGAAAGCGGCGCGGACGATCTGCTGCTGGCGGAGGTGGACCTCGGAGGGACGGAGGCGGCCGTGGCCGGTCCCGATCGTGCCACCGTGGAGATCATGGCCGGGGTCGCGGTTCCCGGGCGGCGGCTGATCACGGCGGGAGGCATCGCGTCGGAGGGGATAGACGGCGAGGTGGTGGCCGTGGGCCGCGGCCCGGGGAGCTGGCTTCTGGCCGGACGCGGGCCCGCCGGGGAGTTGGCTCGCGCGATGGCCGAGGCCGACGCCACCGACGTGGTCTGCCGGCCGGCGCCCGAGGACGAACCCTGGCTGGTCATCCGCCGCGAGGGCGCGATGACCGACTTCGCCGGCGCCCCCCGGGAACACGCTCCCTCCGGCGCGACCCTCCTGCGGATCACGGCTCGGCCCACGCCTCTCGGTGGCCGCCGCCTCGAAATCCCGATGGACGCCGGACGCTGATTCTGTTTTCCAACCCCCCGCCGGGACTGTATGATGGTTCGTTGTGAGACCCAAAGGCAAAAACTCTCCGCTGCTCGGTTACAACACCAACGTGCGTCACGCGGGGAAGGTGTTCCACGTCCAGACCGAGGACTCGGGCCGGGACCACCCCCACATCATCACCCACCTGTTCACCGAGGGGACGATCCTGGCCACCAAGAAACAGGGCTACGATCACCTGCTCGACGCCGCCGACTGGGAGGACCGGGTGCGGCAGCTGATGAAGGACCAGCACAAGGCGATGTTCGTCGAGCTTCGGGACGGGGATCACGACGAGATCGCCTCGCGCATCTTCGGCGAGCCCATCGGCAGGATGGCTGAGGGGACGGAGGCGGAGCGCGATTCGGACGAGGCTCTTGTCGCTCCGGCACCGGAGGATCCGCTCCGGGAATCCGGGGTGCGGGTCATCCGCCCGGCGGAGATGGGGCCACGCGACGCCGTGGCCCCGGCGACCTTTGCCGCTCCGCGGGGACGATCGGTGTTCGAGACGCCGAACGCGGCCGGGACCTTCGGCGAGAGCCTGATCAGCGACAAGTCCCTCGACGAGGTGATCCTGACCTACCTGAAAGACGATCTCGACGAGTGAACGAGCGGCCGGGGGCGAAGGATCGGATCGCCGCGGCCCGAGGCCTCACGCCTCTCCGGACGGAGGAGGAACGACGACGTCGGCGTGGGCCTTCTCCTTCGAGATGATCCCGTGCTCCCGTTCGAGCACCTGTTCGATGAAGTCCCCGGTCACTTCCTCCCGGGCCCGCGCGAGGCGCGCCTTCTTCGTCTGGCGGTAGGTGCGGTCGATGAAGATCCGCACGTCGATCCCCTCGAGCAGCGACGTGTACGTGCCCTCGGCGACGACCACGTCCCACGGGCCGCCGGAGAGCACCTCGCCGCCGATGCGGTCCGCCTCGAAGTCCACCAGGGGTTTCACGACGGAAACGGCGCCGCCGAGGATCTGTCGCGTGTTGCGGTCCATCAGATCCAGGTTCACCTCGCCGGGGCCGACCCAGCCCGGATCCGTTCGCCGGTAGGCGGCGTTGGTTGCGGGAGGCAGCCGGAAGTAGTCGTCCTGGGCGAGGACCACCACCCGTCTGCCGGCAGCTTCGAGAATCTCTCGCAGGCACAGGGCGATCTCGCTCTTGCCGGAGCCCGACTCGCCCGAGACACTGATCGCGAGGCGCCCCCCGGCTGGCCGCTTTTCGATGTGTCTCATCGCCAGGCTCGCGGCTTCGCGGTGGTAGTCGTCTATGACGAGCTTGTCCCCGATCATCTGTCTCCTCCTTGACCGCCCGGCAGCACCCCGGCCGACTCCGGTGGCCGCGCGATGTCCATGCCCAGGTGACGCAGGTGATCGAAGAGCGCCGCCGATCGGCCGACCCAGTCGAGGGAACAGGTGAGCTCCCGGAGCCGCTCGCCGCGCCGTTCCCGCTCTCCTGGACTGCGCAGCAACCCGGCAATCCCCGAGGCGAAAGCCCGCTCGTCGCCGGCGCGGAAGATCACGGCGTCCTCGGGGACGTGGTTTACGGCAAAGGGGATCAGGTGAGAGGCCACGATCGGTGTGCCCGCGGCCGCGGCCTGGGCCACCGACATGCCGAAGCCCTCCATCTCCGAGGCGCTGGCGAAGACGTCCGCCATCGAGAAGAGGGGGTGCATCACCTCGTCCGGGACGAAGCCGAGCAGGAAGGCCCGGCGGGCCAGGATCGGGTCCGCGTCGCGGATCGCCCGCAGCTCCCGGAACAGGTCGTTCTCGGGTCCGCCGCCGATGACCAGGTACACGTCGTCGATCTCGCGGGCGACGCGGGCGAAGGCCCCGAAGAGCAGATCCTTGCGCTTGGTGCGGTCCATCCGGCTCGTCTCGTAGACCAGCAACGCCCGCCGCAGCGATCCCTCGTCGACGCCGGTCGTCGCCTCGAGCCAGGCGTAGGTGCGATTCACGGCCTCGCCCGCGTAGGGCCGGAACAGCGAGCGATCCACGCCGGGGGGGAAGAAGAACATGCGATCCGACGGCACCCCGAGACGGGTGTGCAGCTGCTCGGCGATCTCCGCGCTGGTGGCCGCGACGGCGTCGGCCGTGCGGCAGACCGCGAGCTCGTGGTCCCGCCGCTCGCAGAACCTGAGATCGCGGCGCACCTCGATGGGCTTGTCCCGGGTGTTCTCCTCCTTGAGCACGGCGAGGGAGTGTGGCGTGAACACGTGCCGGCCGCACGCCCGAAGCTCGGCGGCCACGTCCGTTCCCGAGGCCGCGCTCACGGCGGCTCCGACGGCGTCCGCTGCGGCGAGCGCGGCGAGGGCCGGCTCGGGATGCCCGGTGGCGGCGAGGCGGTGAAGAGCATCAGCCACCGCCTCCCCGGCGAGGTCGGGCGCCCGGCGGTCGCACCACGACCGGACCGCGGTCTCGACGCGGCTCTCCGGCGGGAGCAGCGCGTCGGTGGTGTCGAGGAGGCGGGAGCCGAGGTGGAAGTCGAAGGCCTCGCCCCGCGCGCCGTGGCCACCCGTCGCGCGGATTTGCGAGATCTCGTCCACGTCCAGCACGCCTTCCAGGATGTCCGCCAGGATCTCGGCGGCGCGAAGGGAGCGCCACCGCTCGCGCAGCTCTCGCCCGATCACGCCGGCATCCCAGTAGTGGGTGACCACCGCCGAGTAGACCTGCCACGGACGGCAGCCGAGGTTCCCGGCCTCGGCGGCAACGAACGCCTCGAGCCAGTCCACTTCCTCGTCAAGGGCGGTGGCGATGTCCTCCTTTCGGATGAACCCGTCCCCACCGCCGGGGACGTACACGTAGCGGGCGTTCTCGCCGAACGGCTCGATCCCCTCCCGAACGCGATCCGAACCGAAATGAGGGAACCCGCCGCGGGCGAAGACCGTGACGTGGAACCCGAGCTCCGCCATGGCCCTGGTGGCGGCGTTCACGTAGACGTTCTGCCCTCCCGTGTCCGGGGCGCCACCGGTGATCACGTGGGGGCCGCCGTAGCCGTGGTTCGTGATGTGGGCGATGCGCGGGCGCGCGGCGAAGCTCGGCTGTCTCTCCATTTCGGTTCCTCCGGACCCGGCTCCCGGGCGCGCTACATCCTCCGGCGCCAGCGCCTCGCCCGGAGCATCGAGAGCAGCAGCAGCGCGAGGCATCCGCCGCAGGCCCAGGCGCCATAGCGAGCCAGCCTCGGCTCGCCGTGGTGGTGAAAGTAGATCCCGATGCCCGCGGCACCGAGGGCCAGGGCCGTGAAGATCAGCTGGTGGCCCGCCGCGTACAGGATCTGGGCCGCCGGTGCCAGCCCGTGAATGCGGAAGCCGACCTTTCCCTCGAGGGTGCGCGCGATCGCCTTGTCGACCATGTGGGGCAGCTGCAGCACGGCCATCAGCTTGTCCCGCGAGAGATCGAACAGCATCTCGGACCAGTCGCGGTCCTTGCCGAGGACGAACTCCTCGAGGTAGGGCCGGATCGTGTCCGCCGGGTTCATGAGCGGGTCGAGGTGCGTGCACAGGCCCGCCAGCAGCAAGGCCGTGCGCTCGAGCAGCACCCACTCCCGGGGCATGTGGAACGCCGCGGAGATCTCGCGCAGGCCCACGTTCATCCGGCCGAGATCCGCGAGCTGCTCGAGGCCCTTCTTCGTATCGACCTGGACCGACGAGAGCGAGAAGCCGTCGAGGCGGATCTCCTCCTGGAACTTGCGGTGGAAGTGCTCGATGACTCGCGCCGCGGCTTCGGACTGGTCCGAGCCGACCCGCAGGAACCCCATCTGCCGCAACGACCTGAGCAGCTGATCCTCGTCGGCTTTGATGATCGCCTCGAGCATCTCGCTGATCCCCTGCCTCATCGCGGGCTTCAGCTGGCCCACGGCGCCGAAGTCGAGGAAGACGAGCCGCCCGCCGGGTTGGACCAGGATGTTCCCGGGGTGGGGATCGGCGTGGTAGATGCCGTCGACGAAGATCATCTGGCAGTAGGCCGTCACCAGATCGCGGGCAACGGCGGCGGGATCGAGCCCGGCGTCCACCAGGCGCGCCCGGTCGGTGACCTTGATGCCGTCGACGAACTCGAGGGTCAGCACCCGCGAGGTCGAGAGATCCTCGAGCACCGCCGGAAAGCCGACCTTGTCGTTCTCCGGGAAGTTGGCGGCGATCTGCCCGATGTGGGCGGCCTCGCTGCGGAAGTCGAGTTCGTCGAGGATCATCGCCTTGATCTCGTGATAGTAGTTCTCGATGCCGTGGGTGCGGAAGAACCCGCGGATGATCCGGATGATCCGCCAGATGGTCCGCAGGTCCGCCCGGGCCATCTCCTCGACGCCGATGTGCTGGACCTTGACCGCCACCTCCCGCCCGTCCCGGGTCCTCGCCCGGTGGACCTGTCCGAGAGAGGCCGAGGCGATGGGCTCCTCGGCGAACTCGGCGAAGATCTCGCCCGGCTCACCGTCCAGCTCTTCGCGAATCCGCTGCGCGATCTGCGAGTAGGGCCGGGCCGGGACCGCGTCCTGCAGGTTCTCGAGGCCGGCGCGGAACTCCTCGGGCAGGAAGTTCGTCATGATGCTGAAGAGCTGGCCGACCTTGATGAACAGGCCCTGCAGCCGGATGATGGTCTGCTCGATGCGCTTCGCGTTCCTGCGGTGCAGCTCTATCAGCCGCTCCTCGCGGAAGCGCTCGCCGAAGAGACGGGCCCCGAGGCCCAGCCAGAGGTAGGAGCCGATCACCGTGAAGGTCGTGAGGTACGCCTTGAGGAAGCGGGCCGTTGCTCCTAGAGGCGGCCGGATCCGGGGGGCGCTCTTCGGCTGGTCGTGCATCGGCCCTCGCCGCCCTCCCCGATCACGGGTTCCGGACGAGGATCACCGTGATGTTGTCGGAGCCGCCGTTTTTCTTGGCGGTGTCGATCAACTCCTGGCACATGGGCTGCAGGTTCTTGCCGTGGCGCAGCATGATCTCGCGGATCTGCGGGTCGGGGATCTCTCCAGAGAGGCCGTCGGTGCACAGAAGGAAGATGTCGCCGGGGTGCGGCTGCTCGAGGAATGTGTCGACCTTGACGGATTCCTTCATGCCCAGGGCGCGGACGATCACGTTCTTGTGGGGGAAGTTCTCGA
>CAYZAI010000027.1:0-21703 GCA_964476305.1 uncultured Myxococcales bacterium | reverse complement strand
CAAGATCGGCTACATGTCGCCGGAGCAGTTGCGGGGCCACGGTGTCGATCGCCGCAGCGACCTCTTCTCGCTGGGAGTGTTGCTGTACCAGATGGTCACCGGGACCCACCCCTTCCCGGGTGACAGCGATGGCGCGCGGGTCGAGCGGGTGCTCCACGGCTCCATCGTCCCGCCGCGCCAGGTGAACCCGAACACGCGGCCCGAGATGGAGGCGATCATCCTCAAGGCCATGTCCCGCGACCGCGTCGAGCGATACCGTGACGCCCAGGTCATGGGTCGCGATCTCGAGGAGTACGTCCGCCGCAGCGGTGAGCGCGCTGGGGGCAGTGCCCTGGCCGAGCTGATGACCGGAATGTTCGCCGACAAGATCGCGGACAACGAGATCCGCATCCGCAACTTCCGCAAGACCGTGGCTGACCAGACGGGGATGCAAAAGCTGGCGATGGCCCGGATCGCCGAGAAACCCGTGATCCCCGACGGCGAGGGGGACACGGGGCCGGGCACCCCGAGCGCCATGCGCCGCCGGGCGGACGTCACTCCGGTGCCGGCTCCCCGGACAGGACGCGATCGCCGGCTGGTCCTGGCCGGGGGCGGGGCGGTGGCGCTGCTGGCCGGGATCGTCGCGCTGGTGATCGCCCTGGTCACCGGCGGTGGGGGGGTGGACGCGGATCCGGCGGTGGCTGCGATCCCGGCACCCGCACCCGCGAAACCGGCAACGGAAGAGGCCGCTCCGCCCGAGATCCCCGTCGCCGAAGGAACGCAGGCCGGGAGCCCCGAGGAGGAGGCCGTCAGGCCCGAGCCGCCGCCGGCCCCTGCCCGGGTGACCATCACCTTCCGGATCGAGCCGCCCGATGCGGCGGTGGTCCTCGACGAGAACCCGGTGACCCTCGCCGACGGGGCACTGGTGCTGCCTGCCGATGGTGCGACCCACCATGTGGAGGTTTCCCTGGCGGGGCATCGCTCCGAGCGGCGCGAGATCGTCGCGGATCGGGATCGGGAGGTCAGCGTCGTCCTGGAGCGGTTGCCCGCAGAGAAGAAGCCGGCTATGACGGAGACGGAGCCCGGAGCCGGGGACAAGCCCGCGGCGGGAGCCGGGACCAAACCGGCCGCGTCGAAGCCGGCAAGGAAGAAGAAGGCGAAGAAGACCGGCCTGATGGACAGCCCCTACTCATGAGAACGAGCACTATCACCATTGTCGCCGCGCTGCTCGCCTGGGTGCTGCTCCCCGTTGCTGCCTGGGCCCAGTCGCTGACACCGGCCCAGCGCAAGGAGGCCGACAAGCACTTCGCCGAGGGCAAGCAGCTCTTCGAGCAGGGGGCCTGGGACGAGGCCCTGGTGGCCTTCGAGGCGGCCAACGCCATCGCGCCGCACCCGGTGGTGCTGGCCAATATCGGGCTGTGCCACGAGCGCTCCGGCAGGATCGTCGCGGCCCTCGAGGTCTACCGCCAGTTCATCGCCGATCCCAGGGTCACAGACGACAAGGCCGACGAGATCTGGGTCCGCATCGACGCCCTCGAGGCCGAAGTGGGACGGATCGAGATATCCTGCCCGGTCCCCGACTGCGAGGTGGCCGTGGACGGGGTCGCTCGCGGCCTGGCTCCGGTGGTGGTCGCCGTCGAACCGGGCGTGCACATGGTGGAAGGCTCCCACCCGGGGGAGGCCTTCGAGCCGGCGCGCGTCGACGTCGGTGTCGGTGTCGTCAGACCGGTGGAACTGGTCCGGATCGAGGCCGCACCCGAACCGGAGCCCGAGCCGCAGCCCGCGCCCGAGCCACTGCCGGAGCCCGAGCCCGAGAAGATCTCGCTCGGCGCGCCTTTCTGGATTGCCACGGGCGTCACCGCGGCGGGTTGCATCGGGATCATCGCCTTCGGCGCCCGGACCCTGAAGCTCAAGGACGACTACGAGGCCGTGGACCGGCTCGACTCGGACCTCCGCAAGGACGGCGAGCAGAGCCGCGTGGCCACCAACGTGATGATCGGAATCACCGGCGTGGCAGCGGCCGCGGCGACCGGGTTCCTCATCCATTCCCTGGTCACCGGGTCCCGCGAGGAGGCGGCCGTGGCGAGGACGAGTGTGATCCCGCTGCTCGGCGACGAGGTCGGGCTCGCGGTCTCGAGGGAATTCTGATGCCGCGGATCGACGACCGCCCGCTGTTCGCGCTGCTCCTTCTGACCTGCGCCTGCACCACGGCCTTCCCGCCGCCGGACGAGGAGACCGACGGCAGCGACGCGGATACCGACGCGGATTCGGACACCGACACGGACACGGACACCGACACGGACGCCGATTCCGACGCCGACTCGGACAGCGATACCGACACCGACACGGACGCGGACACGGACACCGACACCGACACGGACACGGATACCGACACGAACACCGACACGGACACCGGGACGGGCACGGACACGACGGCGTGCCTGGATCCGCCGGATGATGTCTGCCTGACCGCCGACGTGCTGAAGCAGTGGATCTCGCCGGGCACGTGGAACGGCACCGAGTGCGTCTATGGCTTCGACCTCGTCGTCTGCGAGTTCGGCTGCGAGGGAGGGGCGTGCCTGCCGGATCCCTGCCTCGACATGGCCTGCGACGATCCGCCTCCCGCCGAATGCGTGGGCGACGTGCTGCAGGACTGGACCGTGCCGGGAACGTGCTCGGATGGCATCTGCTTCTACCAGCTGAACGAGACCAGCTGCCAGTACAGCTGCTTCCAGGGGGCCTGCCAGCCCTGCCAGCCGGGGGAAAACCTCGCCCTTGCGGCCACGGCGACCTCCAGCGGTGGCGGTACGGGCGGCCTGGGGCCGCAACGGATGAACGACGGCGACTACGAGGAAACCTGCCAGTACCACTGGCTGACAGCTTCCGACACGCCGGGAGACGCCTGGCTGGTGCTCTCGTGGGCGTCGGAGGTCGAGATCTGGGGCGTCCGGTTCGATACCAACGCCTCCGACAACGCCTCCTGCGTGGGAGTGGACGGCCGAAGCCTGGCCGGCGGAACGCTGCAGTACTGGGACGCGGACATCGACACCGACTCGGACCCGGACGGCGGCCCGGAGGGGGGCTGGGTGGACATCGGGATCATCAGCGGGCAAACCGACGACTGGACCTACCAGTTCTCCTCGCCGATCACGACGGGCGCGGTCCGGCTCTACGGTGCGCACGCCACGAGCTTCGGCGCCGAGCCGCACCAGAACCCGGTGATCTTCGAGTGGGAGGCCTACGGCTGCGAGTAGGCGGCGGGAGCTCAGCCCGCCAGGACAAGAGCCGGCAGGACCAGGACGGAATCCACGCGGTGGCCCGCGCAAGCGGCAGCGATCCCGTTTCCAGCTCGTCGTTCTCCCCGCTCGTTCCTTCGATCGTTTTCCTACCCCACCAGGATGTCGACGGTGATGTCGTAGCGGTCCGCGTGCTCGCCCAGGACCGACTCCGGACCGTCGTCGCGTTCGATGTACGTCGCGTGCTCGCCGGCCACCCGCGAGAAGAAAACCCGTCGGCGGTAGCCGTCCCCGGTAAAGAGCACCAACTCGCACAGCTTGGGCTGCTGCTCCGTGGCCAGGCTCGACTGGCAGATCGGGCAGTGGAACGACCACAGGTCGCCGTGCTCGAAGGCGGCCTCGGGGGGGGCGAAGATCTCGTAGTTGCCCGGCTCCGGGTGGAAGCCGATCAGCATCTGTCCGCCGCCCCGCAGGCCGAGCAGATGCACGATGCCGGCGGGGTTGACCACGCCGTTGCAGTGGGGACAGCGGTAGGTCCAGCGGTCTTGGATCCCGGCGGGCATGTGAGTTGACGGATGCCTACAGCGGCGAACAGCACCAGCCGCCGTCGGCACAGCCGGCGTGGATGCCCACCAGCCCGGTGCACTCGGTGGCGGAGCAGGTGAGAATCCCCATGCCCTGGGTCTCGCACTCGGTGGGGGCGATGCAGCACTTCAGGTCCTCGGCGCAGTTGGCCTGCTCGAGGCCCGAGATCGTCCCGCCGGGGCATTCGGTCTCCTGCTCCGCGCAGGTCCCCGAAAGCTGGATCATGTTGGCGAAGAGGATGCCGCACGCTCCGTCCAGGGGCGCCTCGCCGCTCTGGGGTTCGACTCCCGCGCAGCACCAGCCGCCGTCCGGGCAGCCGAGCTGGAACCCGGCCTCGCCGGCGCACGCCGCCTCCTCGCAGGCCAGGGCCCCCATCGCCGCCTGGCCGATGGCGTCGCACTGGTCGTCGTTGACGCAGCAGACCAGGTCGCCGCCGCAGTTGGCATGGGGGTCGCTCTCGAGCACGCCGCCGCCGCACTCGTCATCCTCGGCCTGGCACACTCCCTCGAGGAAGATCCCGGCCTGGGCAACCAGCTCGATCGCGCAGGCGACGTCGGTGTCGCTGTCGCTGTCGCTGTCCGAGTCGGTGTCGGTGTCGGTGTCCGAGTCGGTGTCGGTATCGCTGTCCGAGTCGGCGTCGGTGTCGGCGTCGGTCGCGGCACCGTCGTCATCGTCGCCGCAGGACGGCAGCGTCAGGAGCGAGGCCAGGAAAAGAAGTCCGAGCGTCATAATCCGTTTCATGGGGGTATCCTCCTTTGATGGGCAAATCTTCGAAAGGCATTATAGGCCGTTAACCGCGAAGGTGGAAGCCGGTTTCCGGGTCGTTGCCGGCTGAGCTATAGTGGCGGGATGCCGGACGAGGGAAATCGAGGAGCGACGGGAGCCGTCCTGCTCGCCGCGCTGACCGCGGTGGCGTTCTCGGCGCCGGCGGCCGTCGCCGGCGGACAGGAGGTCGCGGCGGAGGTGAAGCCGGCCCCCTCCCGGGCGACGCCGGTGCCTCTGGCGCTGACCGCGAGCGGTGGCGTGTCACTCGGCGCCTACCAGGGCGGGTTCCTGTACTATTTGACGGAGACCCTCAAGGCCAACCCCGATCTCGCCGAGTACTCGATCCTCACGGGAGCCTCGGCCGGGATGATCAACAGCCTGCTGACGCTGCTCTCCGCCGGCGGCGGGCCGGAGCCGGATCCCTCCGCGTCGCTGTTCTACCGGTTCTGGACCGGGATCGAGTTGCAGGATCTGTTGGACGTGGAGCAGGCTCCCCGCCTCGCGGTCTCGTCCCGGGGCGGGTTCGCGGAAGTGATCCGCCTGATCCGCGAGTGCTGGGAGCGCGGCCTCGACGAGGGGGTGGACATGGTCCTCGGCGCCACCGTGACCCGGCTGCGTGGAAAGCGGGTCGAGCTGTCCGAGGGGCTCATCGTCTCGCGCCAGGAGGAGCGGTTCGTCTTTCGCGTCAGCGGAAGGGGGGCTGGACGCGAGCCGGCGGTGTCGAACTACGTGAGCCCCGCCGCGCCCGTGGCGCAGCCGCTCTTGCCCTTCGTCGATCCCGACGAGCCGCGGCCCGGCGGCGACGGGGGGAACTTCGACGTGCTGCTGGATGTGCTGTTCGCCAGCTCGGCGCTGCCGCTGATGTTCGAGGCCCAGGAAATCGCGTTCTGCCAGACCGGCGGCGGGGAAGCGACCACCGCGGGCGCGACCCCCGAGACGGCGATGTCCTGCCTCGAGCCCACGGAACGCGCGGCCTTCGCCGACGGCGCGCTCGTGGACAAGTGGCCGATGCGGCTCGCCTACCGCACGGCCGGGGCCGGCCTGCAGCGCGGCGCGGACGGTCGCCCGTCCTGGCGGGCGGTCCCGGACCGCGAGGCCGGCGAAGAGGCGGTCGAGGAGCTGTTCTTCGTCTACCTCGACCCGGAGGACGCCGCCTATCCGGCCCTGCCGCCGCCCAGCCAGGAGCGGCGCCGCCGGGGCAGGGGCGAGGACGAGGCGGGGCTGTTCGAGCAGCTCGGCGTGTTCTTCGGCGGCTACCTGGTCTCGGCCCAGGCCAAGGAGCTGTACACGTTGGTCGAGGAGCACCCCGAGATCCGTGACCGCATGCGGCTGGCGACCCGCGATCTGCCGTCGGCGAGCGGCCTCCTGGCCAACTTCTTCGGCTTCTTCGACCGCAAGTTCCGCGCCTACGATTTTCACCTCGGCATGCGCGATGCCCGGGCCTTCGTGGAGTCCACGCTCACGTCGCAAGTCCGCCGCGCCACGGGAAAGGCGACGGTCTTCTCCCTCCCGGAGCCCGCTGGCGCGGACATCGACCCCTCCTGGCGACCGTTCTTCTGCCTGCGGCAGGTGCTCGACGGCGACGATCGGTACCCCGACGCCTGTGACGGAACCGGAATGGAGGACTTCCGCATCCTGTTGCAGGCTTCCCTCGACCGGCTGCACGACCATTGCTCGAGGCTTCCCGCGGACGAGGATATCGGCCATCCGCGGTGCCGGGAGGCCCACGCCGGAGCCCCGCCGCTTCGGGTCCGCGGCGTGCGCGACCCGGGGGGGGGACACTGGCGCAGCCGGCCCGGCGAGACCGAGTTCGCCCACATGATGCGCCTGCTCGAGGTGTACGAGTTCCACTTCGAGGATCTCGGTCTCGATCGGGACGAGGCCCGCCGCGCGATGGGCGCGATGCGCGAGGAACTGCTCAGGGTGGTCGATCGCTTCGGCAAGAAGCTGCCCTGGGGCGAGCGCCAGGTGGTGCGGGTGCTGGGCAAGCCCGCGGTCAATTTTTTCAAGTACGCGCCGCCGCGGGTCATCGTCTACCTCGGTCTCGGCAAGGGTGCGGAGCTGGGGTTCTCGGCCACGGGCCGGTGGGTGCCGAGCCGCTGGTTGCGGCTGAACCTGGCGCTGCAGGGCCAGGGGCTGGTGGATCTGATATCGTCCGTGCCCGACGTCTTCGCGCTCACACCGCTGATCGGCCTCGAGCTCGAGATCCCGCGGATCAACGGGCCGATGCTCCAGAGCCGCGGCGGGCTCCGGGCGGGCTACCAGCTCTCGACCAACGACGGCTTCCACACCGGGACCTGCGACACGGAGCAGTTCGAGGACGATCCGACCCGCTGCTCGGCACCGGTCTTCCAGGGCTTCGTCGCCCTGGGTCTCTACGAGAGGATCCGGTTGCAGATCGTCGGCGAGTGGATCCCGGCCTGGTTGCCGCCGGCGGACAAGCTCGGGCGTCACCGGCTGAACTGGCTGCTCGAGGTCGGCTGGCAGTGGATCTCGCCGTTCTAGGGCTGCTCACCTGCCGGTCAACACATCCAGGAAGGCATCGGTGAGTGCCCGGCGGGCGGCGTCCATGGGTGGCGCGTGACCGAGCACGGCCGCGACCGACGTCACGGGCACCCCGGCCATGCCGCAGGGCACGATCAGCCGGTAGTGCGAGAGATCCGGATCCACGTTCAGCGCGAAGCCGTGGTACGAGACCCCGCGGCTGATGCGCACGCCGATGGCGCCGATCTTGCCACGGTGGGTGAACACACCGGTGATCCCGGGCCGGCGCCCGGCCTCCACGCCGAGTGTGGCGGCGGCGCGGATCATCGTCGCCTCGAGGGTGTGGACCCAGGCTGCCGCGCCGAGGCCCAGCCCGCGAAGGTCGCAGATCGGGTAGCCGACCACCTGCCCCGGCCCGTGCCAGGTGGCCTGACCGCCGCGCTCGACGCGGTGCACTTCGACGCCGAGTGCTCGGAGCATGTCGGGGGGCGCCACCACGCCGCTGTCCGCGGCGTTGCGCCCCAGGGTGATCACCGGCGGGTGCTCGAGCAGGAGCAGCGTGTCGGGCACTTCCCCCAACTGGCGGCGTTCCAACAGCCCGCGCTGGAGGGCGAGGGCTTCGGCATAGGGAGTCAGCCCCGGCAGCGAGCGGACGTCGATGGGGCGCCCGCCCATCACCGGCCGCGGGCCGCGGCCCGGCTCCTGACCCACGCCTCCGCCGCGCGGTAGGAGGTGCGCACGAGCGGCCCGGCGGAGACGTGCCCGAAGCCCAGCCCGAGACCCTCCGCCGCAAGCTCGTCGAAGATCACGGGCGGCAGGTACTCGACGACCTCGGCGCTGGCGCTCGTCGGGCGAAGGTACTGGCCGAGCACCAGGATCGCTACCCCGGCCGCGCGGAGGTCGCGCATGGCGGCGCGCACCTCGTCCAGGCTCTCCCCAAGGCCGAGCATGATCGACGACTTCGTCAGTGTTCCCCGGCCCGCTCCCCGCGCCGCCGCCTGTTCGAGGACTTCGAGGGACCTGCGGTAACCGAACCCGGCGTGACGCAGTCGCGGGGTCAGCCGCTCGACCACCTCGACGTTGTGGGCCAGCACCTCCGGGCCCTCGTCCAGCACGACGTCGAGGGGCTCCCCCAGGTAGTCGGGGATCAGCAACTCGACGAGGGGCGCCGGATCGAGTTGCCGCAAGGCGCGAAGCGTCGCGGCGAAGGCGCCGGCTCCGCCGTCCGAAAGGTCGTCCCTGCTGACGGACGTGACCACCGCGTAGTCCAGGCCCATCTCGCGGGCCGCCGACGCGACCCGGACCGGTTCGTCCGCGTCGACCGCGCCGTCGGGATCGCCACGGGCCACGGCGCAGAAGCGGCAACCGCGGGTGCAGCGATCGCCGAGAATCAGGAAGGTCGCCGTGCCCGCGTTCCAGCATTCGGCCACGTTGGGGCAGCGGGCCTCCCGGCAGACCGTATGCAGCCCGTGTCGCTCCACCGCGGCCTTGACCTTGCCGTAGCGCTCGCCTCCGGGCATGCCCACCTTGAGCCAACGGGGTTTCGGCGGGTGCGGTGCGGACATGGCCGGGTCTTACATCAAGGCGCGCGGCATTGCACCCGGGAAGCGAGGACGCGCCCCCGTCCCTGCCGGTCCTCGGCGTAGAGCAGGATCGCGGCCTCCCCATCGGCGGCTGCGACGACGCGCGTGAAGTCCGACTTGTCGGCATAGACCTGGAACTCGCCGCCGAGCTTGGCTCCGGCGAGATCGAAGCGGTTGAGGCCCACCAGCAGGTTGCGCTGGAAGGAGCGGATCGCCACTCCGAAGAGCGGGCCGGCGCCCGGGACCAGGACCGGACCACGCGGGCCGTCGGCCCGGGAGATCCGCGCCGGCGGGCGCAGCGGGGCACCGGTCCGGTCGAGGGCAGAGAAGTGGTACTCGAGCACCGCGTCCCCGTCCTCGTCATCCCGGTACAACAGGCCGAAGCCGTCCGGCAGCGCGGCCAGGCACGGGGCCGGGTCGTGAAACCCGATCCGCGTCACCACGTGCTGCTCGCCGAGGGCGAGTTCCGGACCGATGGGCGCCGTGCGGACCGCGAGGCCCGAGGTTCCGGGTGGACCCTCCTCGGCCCAGGTCAGGAGCGCCGCGGTCCCGTCCGCGGCCAGGCTCGGGTCGAAGCGGGGCAGGTTCCCGGGAAGCTCGGCCGCGCCCGTCCGCCTCATCGTCCGCAGGTCGAGGGCTGCGAGACGCACCCGCGGTCCCTCGTCCGTGACGTCGTGCCAGGCCACGAGGGCGGTGGAGCCCAGCACGGCAGCGGTGATGCGGTCGCTGGCCGGTCCCGCCGGGCCGAGCTGCACGGCTCGGGGTTCTTCCGCGATCGGAGGCGGGGGTACGAGAGCAGCGTGAGCGCCACCGGGCCTGTCCGGTCCCGGAGCCTGGACCAGGACCACGAGGGCGGCGCCGTCGCCGGCCGGCACGACCTGCAGCGCGTCGGCTGCCAGGGACACGCCCTGATCCTCCTCCCAGAAGGTCTTGATCTCGTGCCGCCCGCGTTCCGGCGGGGCCTCGAAACCCTCGCGCAGCAGGCGCAGCGGTTCTGCGATCAGCGCCGGCCGGCCGTCGATCCAGGCGACACGGGTCGCTCCGTCAGCGGACCACGCCGCGAGCCACGAGTTTTCCGCGCCCCGGGCCAGGCCGACATCCACGGGGGCGGTCGCCGTGGCGGCGATGACAGTCTCCCGCTCCAGGCGGCAATCCTGGCGGATCCGGTCGTTTCCGCATCCGGTCGCGGCCGAGGCGCCGAGCAGAGCGGGGATGACAAGAGAGCACCCGTGTTGCAGCGTTCGGCGGAAGGGGCGGAGCCGCATCATCAGATGACGCCCTGGAAGGCGAGGGCCGCTTCGACCTCGCGGGCCCGATCTCGAAGGTCCGCGGGGATCTTGATCGGCAGGAAGCGGGAACCGGGGCCGCGGCGGGGGACGCGAAGCCAGGTGGTGTCGAAGAAGTCCGTCATCTGGCCCACCAGGCGCTCGAACTGCACCGCCTTGCGACCCTCCACGTTCTTCTCGACGGTGAACCACTCCAGGTCCGGAGCCTCGGCCAGTGCGCTGGCGTCGAACACGAAGGTGTTGGTGTTGAACACCGGGATCGTGGTCACGTCGAAGCCCGGCGGAAGGCGGAAGGCCTCGACGATGGTGAGGCGCCCCCCCACCAGAGCCGGGAAGCCGCCCACGTCGCCCGGATCGGTGTCCACGAGCTCGACCGTGATTGGCCGCCCGCCGTCCACGTGACAGCCGACCACAGCGGGATCCAGGGCCGCGCCGAGGTTGTCGACGTTTGACATGGTGAGCCAGCGTCCGCCGCCGGCGACGAAGCGATCGAGCATCCCGGACACACGCAGGGCGAACGGCAGATCCCCGTGGCCCGGAGCGTGGAGTGACGGCTTGCCGTCCCCGCCGAGGAACAGGTCGCCCTCCGGTGTGAGGCGCAGGGAGATCATCTGAGTGAAGCAGCGCACATCGCAACCGGGTTCGAGGCCGGCGAGGTGCCCGGCCGTGGCTCCATCCGTCGCGAAGCTGTTCATCAGCAGCGTCGGCACGCGGCCACGACCCGCGAGACCGATCTGCGAGAGCTTGAGATCGAGGAAGGAGCGACCCGCGACGGCCGGAACCACGCCCTTGGCCGTACCGCCGAAACGCGTGGCCATGCCGCCGTTGAGCACGACGGCACCCACCTGCCCCGCGGCGATCGCCTCGCGGCCGATGGCGCGGACCCGCTCGTGCTCGGCGGTCCCGGGTTCGGGAAGAGCCGCCAGGGCGCCAGGTGGCGGCAGGGCCACGGGGATCTTGAGCCGGTCCCGGGCCGGGTCGAGCCCCTGCTCGCGCAGGCGGCGCGCCAGCTGCTCGAAGGGCACGTGGGCGAAGCCGTGGCGGTCCAGCAGCCGCCGGGTCTCCCCATCGAGGTTCGCGAGGTCGATCACTTGGCACCTTCCAGGTCAGTGGCCCCGGCGGGTCGGGAAGGGATCGTCGGGCGGGTCGGGCCTACTTTTCGAAGCCGAAAACGAGGCTGTAGTGGCCCTCGACCGGAACGCCCGGAGGCTCGGGCAGCTTGATCTTGTCGGCGGCCTTGGCGACGCACTTCTTCATCTCGCCGTCCGCGATCGGGGTCACTTTGACCTTGGCCTTGGTCACGGCGCCGGACTTCTTGTCGATGTCGAGGACCAGGGACATCGGGCCCTGGATGTTGCGGTCACGCTCGAGGGCATCGACGTAACAGGTCTTGAACGCCTCACGTTGGGCCTCGAGAGCCGACTTGAGCTGCTTCTCGGTGTTCTCGTTCAACTTGGCGCCGCAGCCGGCGGCCAGCGAGCCGAGGACCACGCACAGGGCGATGGTGAAAACGTTGATCGCTCTCATTTTCTTATTCCTCCTTCGGCGCTTCCTCAGCCGGGGCCTCGCCGATGATGTTGAACTCGACGCGGCGGTTCATCTCCTTGCCCTCCTCGGTCTTGTTGTCGCCGATGGGCTTTTCTTCGCCGTACCCCACGGACTCGAGGACGTCGGCCGAAACACCGGCCTTCACCAGGAAGTCCTTGACCGCGTCGGCCCGCTGCTGAGAGAGCTTCTTGTTGTACTTGTCCTTGCCATCGCTGTCCGTGTGCCCCTCGATCTTGATTTTCTTGATCTTGGGGTTCTCCTTGATGACGGAGGCGACGTCGTTCAACAGGCCGCCGGATTCTCTCTTGATCGTGGCCTTGTTGTACTCGAACATCACCTTCTCGGTGATTTCAATCTTCTTGCCCACCACCTTCGCCTTGCGCATCACCACCGGCTTGGGTGGCGGCGGGGGCTCCGGTGCTGCGGGCTGCATGGCCGAAACCATGATGGCGTCCTTCCCCTTGAGGACGGCCTTGCCTTCGCTGTTCAGGCTCGCGCTGGCGCTGAAGCTGCAGCCGAAGAGGGCCGTGCCGAGGAAGACCACGCCGGCAATCGATAGAAACGTGCGTGCTCTCATTGTCTGTCCTCCCTTTTTCGTTATCGCCCCCGTGCTCGGACCACATCATCTGCGTGGATCCGGACAGGGAGGCATTTCCATCTTGGTCGCGCACGAATCTTTCCTATTTTCAAGGCTTTGTCAAACGGCATTGAACGATCGACGACAATCCAGCGGAAGGCTGCTCCGTCGCGCCCGCCTTCCTCTGCGGAGTACAAGGGAGCGGGGAGGGGTTCCTCGCCGTCGATTCCGGTCGCGGTGACGCCGGGCTGGTGATGTCGTTGGGAAAGATCGTGGCACCGGTGGAAATGCTGCTCCCCGCTGTTCCCGTTTTCACGAATGGCTCGCAACGGCCCGGGTCCTTCGGCATTGTGCCAGTGTCTGCTCCGGTGTCGTTTTTCATCTAGGAATGTCATGTCGTTTCCGCTATGGTGGCACGCGAAAAGAGCGTGTTGTCGATTTTGGTTGTTCACGAAAGGAACGAGAAGTTACCGGATTCACAATTCGCGCAGGATTCGATCATCCGCATACAGGTGAGTCATGGACATCTCTTTGTTCGGTCGCGGAATTGAAGTGGCACATCCCGGCAGGCCGGAGCCGCCCGTGGATGCGGTGCCTCCGCAGAGGGTCAGCCTGGTCCTCAGGCAATGCGTGGGAAGGCCAAGCACGCCGGTGGTCGAGGTGGGGGACCTGGTCCAGGGCGGCCAGGTCGTGGCCGAGGGCGGGCCGGGCGCGGCAGCGCACCTCCACGCTCCGTTCGGGGCCGAGGTCAAGGGCTTCGAGGAGGTTCTGCTGACGGATGGCTCCCGGACCCGGGCCATGGTGCTCGAGGCCTCCCAGGCGGCGGGGAGCTTCCCGTTCCAGGCCCACGAGCGGCCCCTGCGACGCTCCAGGGAAGAGCTGGTCGCCGCCATTGCCCGGGCGGGCATCGTGCACGGCGGTGGAGAGGGCAAGGCCCTGGCCGACATCCTCGAGGAGACGGCCGCCTCGCGAGGGTTCATCGCGGCCACGGGCGAGAACGTAGTCCGTCCCGTCGAGCACCTGGTCGTCCGGTTCTGTGACGTGGACCCGCACCTCTCGACCCTGGCCTCGGCGACGCTCGGGATCGACGCGGATACCGCTGAGCTGGAGCTCGGCATCGCCGCGCTGCGCAAGATCACGTCCGCGGGCTCCGTCCATTTCGTGCTGGATCGCGCGCAGGAGGCCCCCGCCGTCGAGAGGCTGGCCTCAGAGGCGGACTGGAAGGTGCACCGGATCGCCAGCTCCCGCTATCCACTGGCAGCGGACCCGTTCCTGGCCCGGCTCGTTTCCGGCCGCGAGCCACCGATGGCGTTTCGGCAGGTGCACGAGTCCGGGACCCTGGTGCTGGCCGTGACCACCGTCGTCGAGGTCGCCCGCGCCGTGGCCGCCGACCGGCCGGTCACCCACCGGCTGATCACGGTGCTCGCGCCGTCCGGGCGGAAGGTCATCCGCGCGCCCATCGGCATCTCTCTCGGCGCCATCGCCGAGGCTGCGGGCGCGGGCGGCGACATCGGCAAGATCGTGCTCGGCGGGCCCCTCGACGGGGTGGCGCACCATACGCTGGACAGGCCCCTGACCAAGCCGATGATCGGCCTCACCCTCGTCGCCAGCGCAGGCATGGCCCGCTTCGACAACGAGCCGTGCATAGGCTGCGGCCTGTGCGCGATGGCCTGCCCGAGCCGGCTGCTGCCTGGGATGCTCTCGCGCTACTGCGAGTTCGGGCAGTTCGACAAGGCCGAGGCGGCGCACCTCTTCGCCTGCATCGAGTGCGGTTGCTGCGCCTACGTCTGCCCGTCCGGGCGGTCGATGGTCCAGTTCATGATCCACGGCAAGACCGAGATTCTTGCGGCGCGGAGGGCGAGCTGATGGACCAGAAGCGATACGTGGTCTCGGTGTCCCCCCACCTCCGGCAGGGTCGGACCATCCGCAGCATGGTGCTGCTTTTCGCGGCGGCGCTGCTCCCGGCGGCGGCCTGGGGCGTGTACCAGTTCGGCCTGCCGGCCCTGGTCGTGCTGCTCTGCGGAGTCGGTGGCGCGGTGGGAACCGAGGCCTTGATGGGCCGGGTCACCGGCCAGGGGTTGACCGTGAAGAACGGCCACGCCGCGCTGGTGGGCCTGGTGCTCGCGTTGCTGCTGCCCCCCGGGGCGCCCTGGTGGCTCGCGTTGCTCGGAGCCTCTCTGGGTATCCTGGTGGGCAAGCTCCCCTTCGGCCCGCTGGGCGGGGCGCCGCTCAACCCGGCCCTGGTGGGCGTGCTGATCGTTGCCATCTCGTGGCCGGATCACGTGAACGCGTACCGCCAGCCCCTGTCGGCTCCGGAGGCGGTTCGGGGCGAGGGGGCCGCGCCGGCCGAGCACCCCTTGAGCGCCGTGCACACCGACCCCAGCGATGTCGTCGAGTACGACGCGAGGACGATGTTCCTGGGACACCAGGTGGGGCCCATCGGCGGCATCTCGCCGCTGCTGCTGCTGCTGGGCGGCCTGTTCCTGATCTGGCGCCGGGTGATCCGCTGGCAGGCGCCGGCCGGCTTCCTGCTGGGCGTGTTCGCCGTCTCGGGCATCGCCGCGGCCGTGGACCCGATGGGCAGCCCGCCGGCCTGGTTCCACCTGACCACTGGCCTCGTCGTCTTCGGGGGGTTCTTTCTCTGTACGGACTGGTCTTCGACGCCGGTGTCGCCCTGGGGACTGTTCCTCTTCGCCTTCTCGGCCGGGGCGCTCAGCGTGGTCCTCAGGATGACCGACCTGCATTTCGGCCGGGTCCCGTGGGCGATCGTGATCGTGTCCCTGGCGACGCCGCTGTTCGACCGCATCGCCCAGGCGCCGTTCGGAAAGGTGGTGCGCCATGCGTGACCGGATCTGGTTCATGGTGCTGGTGCTGGGTCTGGTGGGCGGCGTCGCCGGGCTCGGCCTGGCCGGCGTGCGCAGCTTCACCTACCCGATAATCGAGAAGCGCATCCTCGACCAGAAGATCAGGCCCACCCTCGAGACCTTCTTCGGACCGCTCGGGATCGACAACGACACCATCGCGGATCGGGTGACCCTGGATCTGGGCCTCGACGACTGGGGCCGCAAGGTGCGGCTGCCGGTGTTCGTGGGCAAGCGCGGTGGCGAGCCCCTGGCCGTGGCACTCCAGACCGCCGGAGGCGGCTACGGCGGTGACATCGACGTGCTGACCGTCTTCGACCTCGCCGGCCGGAAGATCATCGGCGTCAAGGCCCTGGCCCAGAAGGAGACCAAGGGGCTGGGCGCACGAGTGGCCGACGACGCCGAGCCGTTCATCAAGCAGTTCGCCGGGCTGACCTACAAGGACGGCGTTGCTCTCAGGTCGGCGGGCGGAGCGGTGGACGCGATCTCCGGGGCGACGATTTCCTCCACCGGCTTCACCGCGGCGGTCGACCGCGCCGTCAGGCTCCTCGACGAGCGGCGGGCCGAGATCTTGAAGTAGAGGGAGGGCCCGATGCGATCACTCACGAGCGAGTTCACCAAGGGCCTGTGGGAGCAGATCCCGCCGTTCCGCCTGGTGCTCGGGCTCTGCCCGACCCTGGCGGTGACCAAGTCCCTCGAGGGCGGCTGGGGCATGGGCGCGGCCACGACCTTCGTGCTGGTGATGTCCAACATCTTCGTGTCGCTGCTCAGGCCGGTGATCCCGCCCAAGGTGAGGGTGCCGACGTTCATCGTCATCGTCGCGACCTTCGTCGTGATCACCGAGCTGATGATGGGAGCCTACACGCCGGTGCTGTCCGACACGCTCGGCGTGTTCATCCCGCTGATAGTGGTCAACTGCATCATCCTCGGTCGGGCCGAGGCCTTCGCCTCCAAGAACAACCCGGGGCGCTCCTTCCTCGACGGGCTGGGCATCGGCATCGGCTACACGCTGGCCCTGTCCGTGCTCGGCTCGATCCGGGAGCTGCTCGGCACCGGCGCCCTGACGGTGTTCTCCCAGGCAGGGCTCGGCGTGCGCGTGATCCCCCTGGCTCCGGGCCAGGAGTACCTGTTCAAATTCATGGTGGACCCCCCGGGGGCGTTCGTCTGCCTGGGTGCGATGCTGATGATCATGAACGTGATCAGCCAGCGCTCGGCGAAGGCCAAGGCCGCGTGAGGAGGGCGAGATGACCGAATACCTGCTGCTGATCGTCTCGGCGATTCTGGTCAACAACATCCTGCTCGGCCAGTTCCTCGGCAACTGCCCGTTTCTGGGCACGAGCCAGAAGATGGGAACGGCCACGGGCATGGCCATGGCCGTCGTCTTCGTCCTGACCTTCGCCGGGGCCATCACGTGGACGGTTCAGCGCTACCTGCTGATCCCGCTCGAGATCGAGTACCTTCAGACCATCGCCTTCATCCTGGTCATCGCCGCGCTGGTGCAGTTCGTCGAGATCGTGCTGCAGAAGACCGCTCCGGCCCTGTACCAGGCGCTGGGCATCTTCCTGCCGCTGATCACAACGAACTGCGCGGTGCTCGGCGTGGCGATCATCAACATCCAGAAGCAGTTCGATTTCCCCCACACCCTGGTCTTCTCCTTCGCGTCGGCGGCGGGGTTCGGTCTGGCGCTCGTGCTGTTCGCGGGGATCCGCGAGCGGTTCGCCCTGACGAAGATGCCCCGGGCCCTGCAGGGCACCGCCTCGGGGCTGATCACCGCGGGCCTGATGGCGCTGGCGTTCCAGGGGTTCAAGGGGCTGCTCTAGGCGCGGGGCGGCCCGCGCGGAAGGGGTTTCTTCCATGCTCGAAGCGGCACTGGTCATCGGAGGCATCGGCGTCGTCGCGGCCATCGGGCTCGGCGTGGCGGCGCGGGTCTTCGCCGTCTATGTCGATCCCAAGGTCACCGAGGTGCTCGAGGCCCTGCCCGGCGCCAACTGCGGCGGGTGCGGCTACGCGGGCTGCTCGGTGGCGGCCGCGGCCGTGGTCAAGGGCAAGGCCCCGCCCAACCTCTGCGTGGCCGGCGGGTTCGACACGGCCCAGGCCGTTGCGGGGGTCATGGGCCTCAGCGTCGAGGAGGGTGAGAAGGGCCTGGCCGAGCTGGGCTGCAAGTACGGCATGGACACCGCCCACGTGCTCTTCGACTACGAAGGCGTGCCGGACTGCCGGGCCGCGGCGCTGGTGGGCGGCGGCGGCAAGGTCTGCACCATGGGCTGCCTGGGCCTGGGGACCTGCGCCCGGGCCTGCCCGTTCGACGCCATCGTCATCGGAGACGACAAGCTGCCCCACGTGGACCCGGACCTCTGCACCGCTTGCGGCACCTGCGAGCGGGTCTGCCCAAAGGGCATCATCCGCGTACAGACGCCGTCGCGGAAGTTCACCCACGTCCAGACCGCGGACGACTGCGTGGCGCCCTGCCAGGCCACGTGCCCGGCGCAGATCGACATCCCGGCCTACATCGCCGCCATCGGCCGCGGCGAGTACCGCAGGGCAGTGGAGATCATCAAGGAGTCGAACCCGCTGCCCCTGGTCTGCGGCCGGGTCTGTCCGCACCCCTGCGAGGCGGCGTGCCGCCGCGGGGACGCGGACGACGAGATCAACATCAACCACCTGAAGCGCTTCGCCGCGGACTTCGAGATGAACTCCGGCGAGCGGATCGTGCCGAGGAAGCTGTCTGACACGGGCAAGCGGGTCGCCGTCGTGGGCGGCGGGCCCTCGGGCCTGTCCTGCGCGTACTACCTGGCGCGCCTCGGCCACTCGGTGAAGGTCTTCGAGGCGATGCCGAAGCCCGGCGGCATGCTGCTCTACGGCATCCCCGAGTACCGGCTGCCCAAGAAGACCCTGGCCTGGGAGATCCAGGGCATCCTCGACCTCGGCGTGGAGCTCGAGTGCAACGTCAAGCTGGGGCGCGACTTCCAGCTCGGCGATCTCGAGAGCCAGGGCTTCGACGCGATCTACATCGCGGTCGGCGCCTGGGACTCCCGGCGCCTCGGAGTGCCGGGCGAGGCCGACTACCCCGAGGTGGCCTCCGGCACCGAGTTCCTGATCAAGCGAGGTCTGAACGAGGAGACGCCCGTCGGGAAGAACGTGCTGATCGTCGGCGGCGGCAACACGGCCATGGATTGCGCGCGCACCTCCTGGCGGCTGGGCGCCGAGAACGTCTACCTGCTGTACCGGCGGTCCCGCAAGGAGATGCCGGCCAACGCCATCGAGGTCGCGGAGGGCGAGAAGGAGGAGGTGCAGTACCGCTTCCTGGCGGCGCCGACGAAGCTGATCGGTGGCGGCGGAAAGCTCGAGGGGCTCGAGTACCAGCAGATGACGCTCGGCGAGCCGGACGAGTCCGGGCGCCGCCGCCCGGTTCCGGTGGAGGGCTCCGAGACCGTGATCCCGGCCGACAACGTCTTCAGCGCCATCGGCCAGTCGCCGGACCTGACCTGTCTCGACAGCGACGAGGTCGGCAAGAAGATCGGCCGAACGCGCTGGCAATCGGTGGTGGCCGAGGAGGGCACGATGCAGACCGACGTCAGGCACGTGTTCTCGGGCGGGGACTGCTGGCGCGGGGCGGCCACCGCGGTGGAGGCGATCCGGGACGGCCGGTTCGCGGCGCGGGCCATCGATCGGTTCCTCACGGGCAAGGACGTGGACGTGCCGTTCAACTGGCACAAGAAGGCGCCGGGGTTCACCGGCATCGACGAGGGTGTCGTTTTCGACCCCACCGAGCGCGTGCACATGTCCGAGCTCGACGTGGAAGCCCGCCGGCTGAACTTCGACGAGGTGGAGCTCGGGCTGCCCGAGGAGCTGGCGCGGCGGGAGGCCGAGCGCTGCCTGCAATGCGGCGTGGTGTGCTACCGCGGCTACCGGGAGAAGGCGTCATGAGGCATTTCCGATTCTGGCGGCACTGGTTGCGGCCCTGGTGGCCGGGGGCTGTGGCAGCGAGCCCGCGAAAGCGCCGCAGGGCGAAGCGAGGCCGGCGATGCCCTTCGCGCGGGTCCCGGGCGGGGACGCGGATCCCGCGGACAACGGCCCGGACGACTCGACCGTGCTCGAGGCGATGCCCGGGGGGTACGGCAAGGTCAAGTTCTCGCACTTCACCCACTCCTCGAACGGCGAGAAGGGCTACGGCGTGCCGTGCCGCGATTGCCACCACGCCACACGGGCCGGCGAGGATCCGGCCGAGGGCTGCGTCGGGTGTCACGAGGTTCCAGGCGGGGACGATCCGGCCCACGGAGGCCCGGACGACGTGCTGGTTCTCGTTGGCGACGAGAGGCACGTCGACATGATCGGTCCCGTGCCGTTCAACCACTTCACCCACGCCTCGGCCCGGGGGTACCGGCTGGGCTGCGACCGCTGCCACCACACCGGCGACAAGGTGGCCTGCACCGACTGCCACGGCGAGGTGGCACAGACCGCCGGCGAGGGCGTCGTCGTGCCCAAGGCCAAGCGCGCCTTCCACCTGATGTGCGGCCGCTGCCACGACGCGGTCAAGGAGCAGAACCCGGCCACGGTGGCGCCCACGGCCTGCGACACGTGCCACACGACCCGCGGCCCCCGGCCCATGGGCGGGCACCTGACCCTCGACCGGGCGCTGCACGTCATGTGCATCCGGTGCCACGAGGGTGTGAAGCAGGCGAAGCCCGACGCCAAGGCGCCGACGCGGATCTGCGCCGATTGCCACGAGGGCGGCTTCTCGGGCACGCCGCGGGAGACGACCCCCAGCGCGCCCGCCGAGGCCGAGCCGCCCGCTCCGGCGCCCGCGCCCGCGGCCGACGCAGGCCCGGCCGATGCCGGCGTCGCGGTGCCCGCCGCCGAGGCCAAGAAGGAGCCCCCGGCGACCCTGACCTTCAAGCTCGGCAAGACCGGGAAGAAGACGAAGGAGTTCAGCCACGGCGCTCACGTGGACTACGCCGACTCCTGCAAGACGTGCCACCACGAGGGCCTGGACGACGCGACCTGCTCGGGCTGCCACGAGCCCAAGGACGCCAAGAAGATCCACCACAAACTCTGCATCGACTGTCACAAGGAAAACGGCGTCGCCGCGGGCTGCAAGGATTGCCACCCGTAGGCGGGTCGATCGCCCCCGATCGCGCCTCCAGCCTCGAAAACCTGGACAGTTGATCCCTGAGAAGAAAGTGAATCAGGAAAGACGATACCGATATCTTTCCCCGATCAGATTTGCGATCATCGGTCATGTTCAAGCCAACCAGCCGTCAACGAACGCTCTTCGAGACGGAGCAAAGGCTTCCCGAAAGTCAGCGCCGTCGACTGAAGGGCACCTGGTCCGAGGGTTTCCAGGCGAAGGTGTTGCCGATCCTTCTGGATTCCGAGAGGGACTTCGCGGCGCTCTACAGCGACGAGACCGGCCGCCCTAACTGGAGCGTGGCGCGGGTCCTGGGCGTCTGCGTGCTGCAGGAGATGCTCGACCTGGACGACCAGAGCGCGCTGGACAGCCTGTCGTTCGATGCGCGCTGGCAGCACGCGCTGGGACTGGCGCCAGAGGATGCCTACCTGTCGCGGCGGTCGCTGGTGGAGTTTCGCAGTCGGCTGGTGGCGCACGATCCCGAGATGAAGTCGCTGCGGCGGTTGTTCGAGCGTGTGGGGGAGGCGGCAATCGTAGAGTTGAAGCTCTCGACGAAGGAGCAGCGGGTCGACTCGACGCAAGTCACGTCAAACATCTTCACGCGGGGGCGGACGGAGTTGTTCCGCAAGACGCTGGTACACTTCATGGACTGGCTGTCCAAGGAGCACCCGGACCGACTCGACCTGGTGAGCCGGTTCACGCGGAAGTGGTACGAGGAGACCAAGAAGCAGGGCTGGTTCGGCAAGGTGGGCAAATACCAGGCGAAGCAGCAGGCGGCGTCTCTGGCCGAGCGGATGCACGAGGTGGTGCGGGCCTTCGCCGCGGATGAGGCGGTCAGGAGTGGCGAGCCGTACCTCCTGGTGGCGCGGCTCTTTTCGGAGCACTGCACGTTGGAGTGCCCGCCCGGCCCGAGGGATGGGAACGGAGGAGGCGGCGCGGGCGAGGAGACGGCCTCGAAGGTCATCCTGCGCGACAAGCTGGAATCGCCGGGCATGTCGTTGCAGTCCCCCTACGACCCGGATGCGGGGTACGGACACAACGGGCGAGGCTATCTGGTGCACGTGGCCGAGACATGTCGCAACGAGGGCGTGGAGATCATCACCGACTTCGGCGTGGTGCCAGCAGGGGATACCGACCGTGGAAAGGATGTCGACATCATTGAGCGGCTTCGCGAGGCGGAACGGCAACCCGTGGTGCTGTACGAAGACGGCGGATACCCCACGGGACAGGGCATCCTCGACGCGGCGAGCATTGGTACGGAGATCGTCGCGCCGATGACCGGCGGTCGTCTTCCCGAAGACACTATTGGCCGTGAGAGCTTCGAGTTCGACGTGGCGACGGGCCATTGCACGCGCTGCCCAGCGGGCCACGCGCCTGTCCGGCACCACCTGCGCTCGGCGTACAAGGACAACCCGGCCAAGCTGATTGCATACTTCGACGGCGGCACCTGCCGCGCCTGC
Organism: uncultured Myxococcales bacterium; assembly: GCA_964476305.1. Taxonomy (GTDB): domain Bacteria; phylum Myxococcota_A; class Polyangia; order JAAYKL01; family JAAYKL01; genus CAYZAI01. The sequence continues at coordinate 211 of CAYZAI010000027.1, read as the reverse complement.
CCGCTGCGACCGCGCTGTATCGCGAGACCGCCGAACAACGGCAAGGACGGGGTCTTCCATCTGGAGGTGGGCGCTCACCTCATCGCACGGGACCTCGCGTTGGCGGCGCAGCGAGACGATGCGTGGTGGAACCGGTACATGATTCGTTCCGGCATCGAGGCCACGATGTCGGAGCTGAAGCGCGGTCACGGGCTCGGGAAACTCCGAGTGC
>CAYZAI010000026.1:248-21875 GCA_964476305.1 uncultured Myxococcales bacterium | reverse complement strand
CCCCGGGCGACTTCCCGGTCGCCCACGACCTTTACCGGCGTTCGATCTCCCTGCCCATCTGGTCACGCATGACCCCCGCCGACGTGGATCGCGTCGTCGACGCGGTCCGATCCATCCTGGCCTGAGTTCGACCCCGCCGGAAGATGGCGCCGGATGTTTCCGCCCGCCGGGCTTGTGCCCCGAAGGGGTGCTTGTCGCCTCCAGCGACATCCTGACCGCGGCACTTGTTGTCGCGGCGAGCGGGCCGGGCGTCCTCGCGCGGCACTGACAGGGACTTCTTGAATAGGGACTTCTTGAATATTGATCATTAAAATATCCATGCTATTTTGATCATCATGTTTGAAAGATGGCTCAAAATACCGTCCGACGTGAGCGTCCTGCTCCTCGGGCCGCGCCGGGCCGGGAAGACGACCCTGGTCAGGCACGCCTTCCCCGACCACGCGTACGCCACCCTGGACGACATCGACAACCTCGACTGGGCCGAGCGGGATCCCAAGGGGTTCGTGGCGTCCCTGGGCGAGCGGGGAATCATCGACGAGATCCAGCGCGTGCCGCGGCTGACCGTGGCGGTCAAGCACGCCATCGACAGCGGCGGCGCCCGCTTCGTCATGACCGGTTCCAGCACCCTGGGGCTCCTGGACGCGGCGGCGGACTCCCTGGCGGGCCGGATGGACATCGCGTCCCTGCCCACCGCGTGCTGGGGAGAGCCTGACGGCGGCCCGACCCACGGCATCCTCGACGCGGACATCCCCCTGCCGCGGATCCGCGAGGGCGCCCGCCAGCTCGAACGGGCCCTGGGGCTGGGGCAGTTCCCCGAGGTCGTCACCGCAACGGGGGAGGAGGATGCCCTGCGGGTGCTCCAGCGCTACAAGAACACCTACTTCACGCGGGATCTGATGCAGGTGGCGAACCTCGAGAACGCGCAGGGGCTGCGCGCCATCCTCGCCAACCTGGTCCACAGCGTGGGATCCCACCTCGAGGTCTCGCACTTCGCCCGGGAGGCGGGCCTCGGCCACGCGACCGCCAGGAAGTACCTGGGCGCCCTCGCCCAGTCCCAGCTGACGTTCCAGCTCGCGGGCTACCAGCACGGCCCGGCCAAGCGCTTCCTGAAGTCGTCGAAGACCTACCTGTGCGACAACGGCGTGATCCGGGCCCTGGGCGTCGAGGCGAGTCGCGGGCAACTGCTCGAGAACTTCGTCGTCGCGGAGCTGGAGAAGCGCCGGAAGCTGGGACTCATCCGCTGCGATCAGCTGCACTTCTACAGGAGCGCGGGAGGCGCGGAGGTGGACGTCGTCTTCGAGCACCGGGACTTGCTGCACGCGGTGGAGGTCAAGGGCACCCGGCGGCCCTCGGCCAGGGACTTGAGCGGCCTGCGGTCGTTCGCCGAGGGCGTGGGCCGCCCGGTCAGGGCGGTGCTGTTCCACGGGGGGGACGAGCGCTGCGAGCGGGACGGCGTGGAGCTCGTCCCGGTGGCGGCCCTTTATCGCGGCGGCGGACTGTAAATCGACGCGGTCCAGTCCATCCTGGCTTCATAGGAAATCCTTACGGGCCTCTTTTCGGGAAGGGGGGTCGTGTCTGTTTGTCGTTTGAATAACGATGTTGACATCGCTCCAAAATAAACCAACAATGACAACATGTTGAAGCGTGACCTGCATGAAGTCCTGACCCGGTTTGCCGCCCGGATGCCGATCCTCACGGTCATGGGACCGCGGCAATCGGGCAAGACCACCCTCGTCCGCGCGGCGTTCCCCGATCACGCCTGCGTCTCGCTGGAGCTCCCGGAGGAGCGGTCCCAGGCGAGGGGCGATCCCGTCGGCTTCCTGGCCCGGTTCCCCAAAGGCGCGATCATCGACGAGGTGCAGCGGGCGCCGGATCTGCTCTCGTACCTCCAGGTCGACGTGGACCGGGAGGACCGGCCCGGTCGATGGATCCTGACCGGCTCGCAGAACCTCCTGCTGATGCAGGGCGTCACGCAGAGCCTGGCGGGCCGGACATCCCTTCACACGCTGCTGCCGTTCTCGCTGACCGAGCTGCGGGGTCGGCCGGCACCGGACGTCCGGGCCCTCGACGCGGCCGAGGACGGCGGAGCGGTCGAGCAGGCGGATCTCTGGGAGACTCTCTGGACCGGCTTCTACCCGCGGATCCACGACAAGGGGCTCGAGCCGCGCGCCTGGCTCGCGGACTACCACCGCACCTACGTCGAGCGGGACCTGCGCGACGTGCTGCGGGTGATGGACATCGACGGGTTCGAGCGGTTCGTGCGCCTGACCGCGGCGCGCACAGGCCAGGAGCTCAATCTCTCCTCGCTGGCGGCGGACGCGGGCGTCTCCCAGACCACGGCGGGGCAGTGGCTGACCGCGCTCCGGACGAGCTACCTCGTCGCGCTGCTTCTTCCCCACCACAGGAACTACCGCAAGCGCCTTCGCAAGCGGCCGAAGCTCCACTTCCTGGACACGGGGCTCGCCTGCTACCTGCTCGACATCCGCTCGCCGGACGTCCTTCGCAACCACCCGCTGCGCGGCGCGATCTTCGAGTCGTTCGTCGTCGCCGAGCTGACCAAGGCGTTCGCCAACGCGGGCGAGGAGGCGCCGCTGTTCCACTGGCGGGACTCCACCGGCCACGAGATCGACGTGATCATCGACCTCGGAGACCGGCTGATCCCGGTGGAGGTCAAGTCCGGGATGACGGTCGCGGACGACGCCCTCGACGGGCTCGCCTGGTGGACGGCGATCCCCTCCAACCCGACCGAGACCGGCGTCCTGATCCACGGGGGATCCGCCTGCCACCTCCGCCGCGGCTTCTGCATCCGGCCGTGGTGGATCTGGAGCGGGATATCGGCGAGGCCGTGATCGACGCCGTGCTCGCCGGGCTCAGCCGCCGGTCGTCACGGTGCGGAAGACGTAGTCCGAGTAGTCGGTCCAGGTGTTCCAGGTCGTTCCGTTCGAGCTTCGCAGCGCGACGCCCGGGACGTAGTGGTCCGTGACGGTGTCCCCCTGGACCATGTGCCAACCGGCCGAGTAGATGGTCATGTTGTCCACGAGGATCCAGTAGGTGTTCCCCGGCGTGAGCACCAGGTCCGGGAAGTCCGCGCAGACCCAGCCGTTGCCGGCGACGGGCTGCACGACCGTCACCGTCGCCAGCACGTTGTCGGTGTCCGGGTGCCCCTCCGAGTCGGTCGCGATCGAGACCGGGGTCTCGATGCCGCCGACGACCCCCGAGAACAGGTCGAGCTCCACGGCGGCGAGGGTGGCCGCGGCCGGGACGAAGCTCTGGGCGGCGAGGTAGCCGGTGGCATTCGAGGACGCCGTGTCGTCCATCTTCTGATCGATGGGACCGGAACAGTCCGCGTCCCCGTCAGAATCCGTGTCCGTGTCCGTGTCCGTGTCGGTGTCGGTGTCCGTATCGGTGTCCGTGTCGGTGTCGGTGTCGGTGTCCGTATCGGTGTCCGTGTCCGTGTCCGTGTCGGCATCCGTGTCCGCGTCCGTGTCGGTGTCGGTGTCGGCATCCGTGTCGGCGTCCGTGTCGGCATCGACGCTGGTGTTCACGAGAAGCGTGATCCAGTTCACCGATCCGGTCTCACCCGCATGGAAATCGGCGGCGCAGAACGTCCAGATCCCCGCGATGTTCTCGCCGTCGAAAGCCGACAGGCTGTCCGGGGACGGGGCGAACTCGCAGATGTCGCTCGACTGGCAGATCACGTCGTCGGTCCCGTCCAGATCGAGGCCCATGTCCTCGGCGCTCGTGACGGCGCCGTCGCGGAACGTGATCGGGAAGGCGCTGGAGAGGTTCGCATCGTCGCCGTTCGGCACGTTCGGCACGTTCGGTCGATCGACGAACGTGATCAGCGTTTCCTGGGGGCTTTCGAGGGTGAACACGAGATCGCCGACCTGGGTGTGGTCCACGCCCATCCGGACGCCGAGGTTCGCGATCAGGCACCCGTCGGAGATGCCGATGTCGGCGCACGCCCATCCGTCCGACCCCTGGCCGTCCGGGATCGCGAGGTCGGGCTCCATGTTGAGCTGGTAGGCGCCGGAGCAGTCCGAGTCCGAATCCGTGTCGGTGTCGGTGTCCGTGTCCGTGTCGGTGTCCGTGTCCGTGTCGGTGTCGGCATCCGTGTCGGTGTCCGTGTCCGCGTCCGTGTCGGCATCGGTGTCCGTGTCCGTGTCGGTGTCCGTGTCGGTGTCCGTGTCGGCATCCGTGTCGGCATCCGTATCGGCATCCGTATCGGCATCCGTTCCGCTGTCCGAGTCGTCGTCACCACCGCAGGCGGAAAGCCCGGCGAGGATTCCCAAGCCGGCCAGCCAGATGAACTGTGTTCGGGTCTTCATGTCAGCCTCCTTTGTCGATTTTCCGTTTCCCTGCCTTTGTCGCGCGCCCCATCGACGACGAGAACCCCCTACCATTCCGTCACACAAGTCTCAAGAGCCCATGTTGACAAACACCCGGTTGGACCATAGATATAGACCGATTGGTCTAACCCATGGGTCTCATCGGGAGATTTCGGGAGACCGCGGAGGTGAGCATGCCCAGGCCGAGATTCCAAAGGCTGCCCGAGGACAAGCGCCGGAGGATCCTGGACGCGGCCGGGCGGGAGCTGGCCGCCCGCGGGTACGTCGGGACGTCCTTGAACCGGATCCTGGAGCAGGCCGGCCTGAGCAAGGGGGCGGCGTACTACTACTTCGACAACAAGGACGACCTCATCGGCACGGTGTTCCTCGACCTGTTCGAGCGCCTGCTCCGGGATGCGAGGCTCGACTTCGACACCCTGACCGCCGAGGAGTTCTGGACGTCCCTGGCCGATCTCAGCCGCCGCTTCGTGGAGTCGGCCGGGTCCGAGCCCTGGGTCCTCGCCGCGGTCAGGGCGATCTGGGCCCTGCCCAAGGAGGCCCGGGCCTCGCTGGAGCTGTCCGAGGCGGTCCGCGTGATGACGGGCTGGCTCGAGCGCCTGGTGCGTCGCGGACGGGAGGTGGGCGTCATCCGCCGCGACGTCCCCGAGGGGCTCCTGCTGGCGGTCCTGCTGGCGTGGGACGAGGCCGCGGATCGCTGGCTCGCCGAGCACTGGGACGAGCTGGGCAAGGAGGAGGCGGAGGCGCTGACCGCGAAGCTGCTTGGCATGATGCGGCGCATGGTGGCGCCCGAGGGAGCATGACGTCGTGACGCCCGCCGCGAACCGGAATCCGGTCCTTTGCGCCCGCGGGGTGACCAAGGTCTACCGCATGGGCGAGCACGAGGTGCACGCCCTGCGCGGCGTGGACCTCGATCTGCTGGACGGGGAGCAGCTCGCGATCCTGGGGCCGTCCGGGAGCGGCAAGAGCACGCTGCTCAACGTCCTGGGCGGCCTGGACGCGCCGACCGGGGGCTCGCTCACCTACGGCGAGCACCAGCTCGTGGGCGCCGACGATCGGCTCCTCACCCGCTACCGGCGCGAGCACGTCGGGTTCGTGTTCCAGTTCTACAACCTGATCCCGAGCCTGACCGCGCGCGAGAACGTCGCGCTCGTCACCGAGATCTCCGCGTCGCCGATGACCGCCGAGGAGGCCCTCGCTCTCGTCGGGCTCGGGGACCGCATGGACCACTTCCCGGCCCAGATGTCCGGCGGCGAGCAGCAGCGCGTCGCCATCGCCCGGGCCGTGGCCAAGCGGCCGCGGCTCCTCTTGTGCGACGAGCCGACCGGCGCCCTGGACGCGACCACCGGCCGAGTCGTCCTCGAGGTGCTCGACCGCGTGAACCGCGAGCTTCGCACGACCACCGCGATCATCACCCACAACGCGGCCATCGGCGCCATGGCCGACCGGGTCGTGACCATCGGCGACGGACGGATCCAGCGCATCGAGGAGAACGCCCGGCGCGCCTCCCCCTCGGAGGTGTCCTGGTGAGCCTCCTCGATCGCAAGCTCGTGCGCGAGATCGGCCGGATGAAAGGCCAGTACGCGGCGATCGCGGTGCTCATCGCCATGGCGGTGGCGACGTTCGTCGGGTCGGCGAGCACCCACCGCTCGCTTTCGCGCTCCCGGAACGCGTACTACGCCGATCAGCGGTTCGGCGACGTGTTCGCCGAGGTGGCCCGGGCCCCCGACGCCGCGGCGACCCTGCTTCGGGGCATCGAAGGCGTCGAGGCGGTCCAGGTGCGGCTCGCGGCGGGCGGCCTGCTCACGCTGCCCGGTTTCGACGAGCCCGCCTCGGCGCGGATCGTGGGGCTCCCGGCGTCCGGCGTCCCCGAGCTGGGGAAACTCCACCTCCGGCGCGGCCGCCTGCCCGAGCCCGGGCTCCACACCGAGGTCGTCGTCTCGGAGGCCTTCGCGACCGCCCAGCACCTCGAGCCCGGGGTTCGGTTCTTCGCCGTCGTCGACGGCCATCGGCTCGAGCTGACGATCGTGGGCATCGGCCTCTCGCCGGAGCACGTCTACGAGGTCCGCCCGGGCGAGATGTTCCCGGACAACCTGCGGTTCGGCGTGCTCTGGGTGCCGCAGGCGGCCCTCGAGGAGGCGCTCGGCATGCGCGGCGCGTTCAACGAGGCGGTGCTCGCGCTCGAGAAGGGCGCCGACGTCAACGAGGACGAGGTGATCGCGCAGGTGGACCGCATCCTCGCGCCCTACGGCGGCCTGGGCGCGTACGGCAGGGACAACCACGTCTCGGCGCGATTCCTCTCGGAAGAGCTCAAGCAGCTGGAGGCGACGGCGTTCTTCGTGCCCGCGGTGTTCCTGGCCGTGGCGGTGTTCCTCCTCAACGTGATCATCGGCCGCGTCGTCGCCACCCAGCGCGAGCAGATCGCCACGCTCAAGGCCCTGGGTTTCGGCAACGGCACCATCGGGCTCCACTACGTCCAGCTCACGGCGCTCGTCGTCGCGGCCGGCTCGGCGGTCGGCGTGGGGATCGGGTACGCGTTCGGCACCGCGATGACCGGGATGTACGCCGAGTACTACCGTTTGGCGCGCTTCGACTACGGCATCGCGGCGAGCGACGTCACCATCGCGGTGACCGCGGGCCTCGCCGCCTCGGTGGCGGGGACCCTCGGGGCCGTGCGGCGGGCGGTGCGACTGCGGCCCGCCGAGGCGATGCGCCCCGCCTCGCCGGTCTCCTTCCGCAGATCCGTCCTCGAGCGCCTCGGGCTCCATCGCCTCCTGTCGATCCCGGGGCGGATGGTGCTGCGCAACCTCTCCCGCCGGCCGCTGCGCGCCCTCGCCTCGAGCGTGGGGATCGCCTTCGCCGTGGCGCTGCTCGTCTCCGGGCTCTTCTTCTCGGACGCCATGGACTCCATCATCGACAGCCAGTTCCGCCTGGCCCAGAGGCAGGATCTCACCGTGGCCTTCAGCCGTCCCGTGGCCGCGGCGGCGCTGTTCGAGCTCGCGGCCATCCCCGACGTCTGGAAGGCGGAGCCCCGGCGAACGGTGGTCGCCACCCTGCGCCACGGCCACCGCTCGTACCGCACGACCGTCACCGGGCTGCCGCCGCGCGCCTCGCTTCAGCGCGTGCTGTCGGCGCGTGGAGACGTGCTCGAGATCCCGGCCCACGGGCTGATGCTCTCGGACACACTGGCGCACAACATCGGCGTGCGCGTCGGCGACCCGGTCGAGGTCGAGCTGCTCGAGGGCAGGCGGAACACGGTGGCCACCCACGTCGCGGCCATCGTCGACGAGCCCTTCGGGACCTCGGCCTACGCGTCCCTGGAAACGGCGAACGCGCTCGCCGGGACCGGCCCCCAGATCACCTCGGCCCTGCTCCAGGTCGACGACGGCAGCGAGAGGGATGTCCTCGGCCGGCTGGGCTCGCTCCCCTCCGTGCTCGTCGTCTCGAGCCGCAGCGCCATGCTCGCCGCCTTCGACAAGATGACCGAGGAGGTGCTCCTCTTCTTCGCTGGCGCGCTCGTCCTGTTCGCCGGCGCCATGGCCGTGGGGGTCGTCTACAACGCCGCGCGCATCTCGCTTTCCGAACGGGAGCGGGAGCTGGCCACGATGCGGGTCATCGGCATGACGCGGACCGAGATCTCGGGCGTGCTGCTCGGCGAGCTGTTCGTGCTGGTCGGCGCCGCCCTGCCGCTCGGTTGCGTTTTCGGCTGGGCCTTCGCGCGTGCCATCACCATCTCCGCGAGCACGGAGATGTACAGGATCCCGCTCGTCGTCTCGCCGGCGACGTACGTGTTCGCCACGACCGTCGTGCTGGTCGCGAGCGTCCTGGTGGCCCTCGTCGTCCGGCGGCGGCTCGACCGGCTGGACCTCGTGTCCGTGCTCAAGACCAAGGAGTAGAGACATGTCTCGCAGAAGCAGATGGATCAAGCGCATCGTCGTCGCGGTGATCGCGCTCCTCGTGCTCGCCGGGATCGGCGCGAGCCTCAGGCCCACGCCCATCCCGGTGGAGACCGCGCGGGCCTCGCGGGGCGCGCTCGTCGTGACCGTGGACGGCGCGGGGCGCACGCGGCTGCCGGACACGCAGACGATCTCCTCGCCGGTCGCCGGCGACCTGCTCCGGATCCTGCTCCGCCCCGGGGACACGGTCGCGGCCGGGCAGGTCGTCGCCGAGATCCTCCCCGGCGCGTCGCAGCCCCTCGACGCGCGAAGCCGCGCCGAGGCGAGGGCCATGCTGGGGGCGGCCCGGGCCGGCCTGGCCGAGGCGAGACAGAGCGTCGAGCAGGCCGCCATAGCGGCTGAGGTCGCGGCGAAGGAGGCCGATCGGGCGCGGCTCCTCGCGAAGAGCCAGTCGGTGACCGCGCGCTCCCTGGAGCTGGCCGAGGCGGACGAGCGGGCCCGGAAGGCCGATCTCGCCATGGCCAGGCTCTCGGTGGAGCGGGCGCGGCGGGAGGCGGAGGTCGCCGCGGCAGCGCTCGGCGGGTCCGGCCCCGGGAGCCAGGAGCAGAAAGTGGCGGTCGAGGCGCCGCTCGCGGGCCGCGTGTTCCGGGTCCACACCGAGAGCGCGGGACCGGTCCAGCCCGGGACGCCGCTTCTGGACATCGGCGGCGTGGGCGGCATCGAGCTCGTCGTGGAGCTGCCGACCCAGGCCGCCATGCGCATCACGCCGGGGGCGGCCGTCCGCGTCGACGGCGTGGGGAATCGCAGGACGCTCGCGGGCACGGTCCGGCTCGTCGAGCCGTCGGCGTTCACCAAGGTGACCGCGCTGGGAGTCGAGGAGCAGCGCGTGAACGTCATCGTGGATCCGGCGGGTGATCCCGACGGATGGTCGGCCGTGGGCGACGGGTTCGCCGCGGACGCGCACATCACGGTCCACGAGGCCGACGGCGTGCTCAAGGCGCCGTCGGGCGCCGTGTTCCGCGCGGCGGGCGGTTACGCCGCGTTCACCGTGTCCGCGGGTCGCGCCCACGTCGTCCCGGTGGAGATCGGCGAGCGAAGCGCGGACGAGGTCGAGATCCGCAAGGGCCTGGCCGAGGGGGCGATCGTCGTGGTGCACCCCTCCGACAAGCTCGCCGACGGGACGGCCGTCGTGGTGGAGTGAGCACAGGGTCCGTCGGTGACGCTTGCCTGTTGTCCACACGTTCCGCTATCCTCTCCTTCGAGAGGTGGACATTGAACCGCGTGCTTCTGCTGCTCGTCGCGGCCTGTGCGTGTGCCGGCATCGCCGGCTGCGCCGAGGACGATCCCGCCACGAGCGACGATCCCCTGTCCGACGGCGGCGTGGAAGGCGAGCCCTGCCCGGACGGAGAGCCGGCCTACGACGAGGACGTCTCGGGCTGCTCGCCCGCGCCCACGGACTACCTGCCGCGGGAGGACGGCTCCGCCGGCGACTCCTGGGCGGCGTGCATCTCGGACGACAACACGTACCACCAGATCGAGGAGAGCGTCTCGAGCATCGCCCGGGTCGAGGCCTACGTCGAGATCGGCGACCTGCTCTGGCGGAATGCCGAGTTGCAGGCCGATGACTTCCTGGCCGCGCGGATGGTGTACGAGGAGGACGAGGGGCTCGGCTCGCGCGTGGCGCGGCGTTTCGATCCCCACTTCGCCCCGCCGCCCGAAGGCAGCTGCGAGGACCAGGGCATCCCCGAGCAGTACCCGGACTACTGCGTCGGGCCGGCCACGCTGCAGCCGCTCCTCGTCGGCGCCTTCGCCGACGGGATCGAGGGCGAGGATCTGGCGGTCAACGCGGGGAGGATCGAAGCCGCGCTGCAGTGGTTCCTCTACGTCTCGGTGATCAAGGAGGCCTTCAGCTGCGCGGACGTCGCCAAGGACTGCGACAGTTCCTGGGCGTACTACACCGGGGGCGCGCCCCGAGAGACACCCGTGGGCCTGGCCCGCGACGTGGATTCCTTCGCCCCGGCGACCCACGACCGCGCCTACGATGGCGTGCTGGCCGTGCGCTGCTGGCGGGGCCTGGACCCCGGCGAGATCGCGGCGGAGCTTCCGCTTCGCGATCTGGCCATCGATCAGCTGGACTTCGCCCTGCTGCGGGGCGTGGCCATCCTCGTCCGCCAGCGCTTCCTCGAGCTTGTGTGCTCCACCGGCGACTACCGCGACGCCGCCCTCGAAGAGTTGCGCGTGCTGGTGCCGCTGCTCGATCGCGAGACCCGCAAGCGCGATCCGATCGCCGCGGACCTGCTCGCCGTCGAGATCCAGAAACCCCTGGACGAGGTCGCTGTCGAAGCCGCGATCTCGGTCATCGACGAGGTCTACCCCTGTCCGTGACCTCACCCGCGCGACGGCCGCGGGCGCTCCTGCTGCTCGCCCTCGTCCTCGCGGCGCTGCCCGCGATAGCCGAGGAGGAGGCGGTCGATCCCGCCGGGTCCACGGAGCCCGAACCGGCCGCCGAACCGGTCTACGAGACAGTTGTGCCCGGCGCGATCACCGCCGCCCCGGACCTGCCCGGCCACCGGGCCGTGAGCCGCGTCACCCGCGAGGACATGGCTCCGCGGCTCCCGCGCTCGGCCCCGGACGCCCTGCGCTACGAGCCCGGCGTGTTCGTCCAGCAGACGGCCCACGGCCAGGGCTCGGCGTTCATCCGCGGGATGACCGGGCAGCAGACGCTCTTGTTGTTCGATGGCATCCGCCTGAACAACGGCACCTACCGCCAGGGCCCGAACCAGTACTTCTTCACCCTGGACTCGCAGACGATCCGCTCCCTCGAGGTGCAGCGGGGCGGAGCGTCGACGCGCTGGGGCTCGGACGCCCTCGGCGGCGTGATCCTCGCGACCCCGATCGACGCCGAGCTCGCCGCCCCGGGCGAGGATGCCCTCGCCACCTGGGACCCGCACCTCGTACTCCGCGGCGCGTCCGCCGACGAGGAGCTCGGCGGGCGGGTCCAGACGAACCTCACCCTCGGCCGGCCCCTGGCGTTCTTCGGCGGGATCGGCGGCCGAAGCGTGGGGCTCCTGGAAAGCGGAGGGCCGGTCACCGGCCCGGCGGACGGCGAGCGCCCGCGGGTGCCGCGCTTCGCCGAGGACGGCCGGACCCAACTCGGCACGGGGTACGACGAGTTCACCGCGGACGGCCGGATCGCATGGCAGGCGGCCAGGCACCACCGGCTGACCCTGGCGGGCTACACCTACCGCCAGTTCGACGCGCCGCGCACGGACCAGTGCCCCGCGCCCTACGCACCCCACGACGAGTGCCTGGTCTACGACAACCAGTTCCGCAACCTGGTCTACGCCGCCTGGGATGGCGAGCCCGCTCTGCCGGCCCTCGGGAGCTTCCGCGTGACGGCCTCGTGGCAGAACCAGCGCGAGCGGAGGACTCGCAGCCGCCCATCGGGCTTCGTGGAGAACACCGGCCGCGACGTCGTGGACACCTTCGGCGCCACCCTCTTCGCCCGCACGGCCCGCGCGCGGCTCGCACCCGGGATCCGGATCCGGCTCGACTACGGCCTGGACACCTACCACGACCGCGTGAGCTCAGCGGCCTGGGTCCGGTTCACCGACGTCGGCATCACCGAGCGGCGCGACCGCGGGCAGTACCTGGACGGCTCGCGCTACACCTACGGCGGCCTGTTCCTGGAGGAGACGACCGCGCTCTTCGACCGTCTGTTCCTGCGCGCCGGAGCGCGGGTCTCGTGGATCGCGGCGCGTGCGCCCGCGGACCCGGCCTCTGGTTCGAGCCCCGTGGACCGCGAGTGGTTCCCCGTGGTGGGCAACGCCGGGGTGGAGGGCCGAGTCACGGACTGGTGGCACCTGCTCTTCAACTTCGACCGCTCGTTTCGGGCGCCCAACCTCGACGACCTGACCTCGCGCCAGCAGACCGGGCCCGGGTTCCAGTTCGAGAACCCGGCCCTCGCGCCGGAGACCGCGACCACGACCGAGATCGGGACGCGGCTGCTCGGGCCGATCTCGGTGGAGATCTTCGCCTTCCGCACGCTGCTGGGCGGCGCCGTGGTCAAGCGGCCGCGCGAGGCCTCGGACTGTCCGCCGGACACTCCCGCCTGCGAGAGCTCGTGGACCCGGTTCCAGCTTCAGAACGCCGACGACGTCTCCGAGATCCGCGGCCTCGAGGGCAATGTCGGCGCCGCGATCCCGGGGGGGGTGGAGGCCCGGTTCAACCTCGCCTGGACCTGGGGCGAGGGGCCCAACATGGCGGATCCGCCGGGCGACCCGTCCCTGACCTACCAGGAGCGTGTCCCCCTGTCGCGCATCCCGCCGATCCACGGGTCGGCGGAAGTCCTGTGGCGGCACGGGTCGGGGTTCTGGACCGGCGGGGCCGTGCGCTTCGCCGCGCTCCAGGATCGCCTGGCCCTGTCGGACGTCGCGGACGAGCGGATCCCGGCCGGGGGCACTCCGGGGTTCGCGGTACTCGATCTGCGCCTGGGCTACCGGGTCGAGGACCTGCTGCTGGTCTCGCTGGCCTTCGAGAACGTCTTCGACGCCGCCTACCGTTACCACGGCTCCAGCGTGAACGGCCCGGGCCGCGGCGTGGCCCTGGTCCTCGACCTCGGTCCCCTCTGGCGCCTGTGAGGAATCGTGGCCCCTTGCGCCGCCGATGATAGGAAAACCAAGCCTCTTTTCGATCTTTCGATTGACAGCTCGCGATCGTGCATTACAATGTCATACAGAGAGGAAAACAACCATGGCCACGAACTCACTGGTCCAGGCTCGGATTGACAATGAAATCAAGGAAGAAGCGGCGAATGTACTCGCCGCGATGGGGCTCACCGTGTCCGACGCAGTGCGCCTGATGCTCACCCGGATCGCCCGCGAGAAGGCGCTTCCCTTCGAGCCGTTGGTGCCGAACGAGACGACCCTGGCGGCCATGCGCGAGGCCCGCGCCAGCAGAACCGCGCGGTTCGAGGACGCAGCGACGCTCATGGCCGATCTCCATGCGGACGATTGAGCGTACCGGGCAGTTCAAGCGCGACTACAAGCGCGAGTCCAAGGGCCGCCACCAGGCGACGCTCGATGCTGAGTTCCTCGCCGTCCTTGCGCTCTTGGTGAACGATCGGCCGCTCGAGACCCGCCACCGCGACCACGCTTTGGGCGGCGAATGGAGGGACTTTCGAGACTGCCACATCAGACCCGATCTCGTCCTTGTCTACAGAAAACCGGATCCCGGGACATTGCAGCTCGTCCGGCTCGGGTCCCACTCGGAGCTGGGTCTATAGGCCTGCCCGCAGACTGCCGACCCGGGGTGGAAACACCGCCTTGATTTCCGGTATCAATCGAGATACTATCGATCCATGACGAACAGCGAAAACCCTCCGGGAAAGCAGGCCGCCGATCCCCTGGGCATGGTCCCGCTCAAGGACATCGTATCCAGGCTGATACAGCTGCGGGACGAGACCGACCGGCCCGCGCGGTGGTCGCTGCTGGTGGAGCAGCTCGACGCCGCGTTCGGCCGCACGGCCGAGCTCTACGAGATGCTCAAGGATCGCTACCTGCTGCTCAAGAGGCACACGGCACAGCTGGAGGACGAGCTCGGCTGGCTGCGGGACCAGGTGGACGATCTCGCCTCCTTCCGCGAGGAGGCTTCCGCGGAGCCGGAGAAGCCCAGGCCCCGTCGGCGCTACGAGGATCGGGGTCGGCGGTGACCGCGGTCTTCGAGGAGGTGCTGCGGCGCGTGGCAGCCGCCGGGGATCTGGCGCGCCGCATCGAGAGCCTGGAACGCGAGATCGATCCCCTGCTGGGCATCGACCGCGTCGAGGCCAGCGTCCCGGACCAGTTCCTGCGCCGGGAATCCCTGGCGCCGCCGCCGAGGTTCTCCTCGATGCCCGAGACCGCGCGGCCTCTGCCGCCCGCGCCGCCGCCGCCGCCGGCCGAGGCCCTGGCCGCCATCATCGGTCGGGGGATTCGTGCCGCCCGGGACGCCCGGGGCTGGACCCAGGCCGATCTCGCGCGGGTCACGGGCATCCGCCGGCCCAACATCGCCAGGCTCGAACGCGGCGCGGGCCTTCCCAACATGACGACCCTGCACCGGGTGGCCTGCGGCCTCGAGGTCTCGCTGGAATCCCTGCTTTCGGGGCGGTAGCCCGCAGGCGCCGGCATGGACAAGGCTGGCATGCCGTGGCACGCTCGGGACATGCCGCTCGTCGTGAACGAGATCCTTTCGCAGATCGAGGCCGACCGGTCCGAGGGCGCGACCTCTCTGGCCCTGCGCGGGCTGGACGCTCTCGAGGCCTGCGCGCCGTCCCTGCCGGCGGACCAGGCAGCCGCCAAGCGGGCCCTCGTCCTGCTGGCGGCGCGGATCGACTCCCTGCGCCCGTCCATCGCGGCCATCGGCGTCCAGGCCGTGCTGGCCGTGATCCGCGCCCGGGCCCTGATGGAGGACGGGCGAGCGCCCGCAGAGGCCGTGCTCGAGGCGGTGGGCCGCGAGCGCGAGATCCTGGGCCGGGCCAACCCGACCATCGCGGGCCTGGCCCACGCCGAGCTGGGCGAGGGCGGGACGCTCGTCACGTGCTCGTACAGCATGACCGCGGCGCAGTGCCTGGTAGAGCTGCGGCCGTCGCTGGTGCGCGTCGGCGACGGGCACCCCATCGATGACGGGCTGCGCGCGGCCCGCTGGCTCTCGGCCCGGGGCCTCGCCGTGGAGGTCGTGCCGGATGGCGCCATGCCGGCCCTGGTCCGCGGCTCCCGGGCGGTGATCGTCGGCGCGGACCAGATCCTGGCGGACGGCGCGCTGATCAACCGGGCCTCGACCTTCTCCCTGTCGCTGGCCGCCCGGCGCTCGGGCGTGCCGTTCCTCGTCGCCTGCCAGCGGATCAAGCTCGCCGGCGCGGAGCAGGGCGAGATCGAGGAGCCGCCCGGCTTCCTGGCGGACGCTCCGGACGGGATCACGGGACGCGCACCGCTGTTCGACGTCACGCCGGCGGACCTGATCGACGGCGTGCTCACCGAGAGCGGACGGCTCACCGCGGCCGAGGCCGGGGCCGTGGGCGCCCGCCTGGCCGTGCTGCGCGCGGAGCTCGTCGCCGAGGCGAACCGGCTCTCGTGACGGGAGGCTTCGTCCTCTCGACACGCGCGGCCCGCTGTTGCATGCTCGTCCCATGAGCGACGCCCTCGCACCGGGGTTCCTCGTGGCCGCCCCCCAGCTGCAGGATCCCAACTTCGCGCGCACCGTGGTGCTGATGCTCGAGCACGACGACGACGAGGGCTCCCTCGGCCTGGTGATCAACCGCGTCGCCTCCCTGGCATTGGATCAGGTCCTCGAAATCCTGAAGCTCGAGTCCCCGGCTCCGGGTCCCGGCGACGACGAGCCGGTCGTGCTGTACGGTGGGCCCGTGGCCACGGAGTTCGGCTGGATCCTGCACACGCCGGACTGGCAGGGGGAGAACACCCGCGCCGTGGGCGACGGCGTCTGCGTCACGGCCAGCCTCGAGATCCTCCAGGCCATCGTCGAGCGCCGCGGGCCCGCGCGCTACCTGTTCTGCCTCGGTTACTCGGGCTGGGGCCCGGGCCAGCTCATGGACGAGCTCAAGGAGGGCTCGTGGATCACGGTGCCCTTCGCCGCGGACCTGGTGTTCGATGTCGAGATGGATCTCAAGTGGAGCGCGGCCCTCGGCCTTCTGGGGATCGATCCCTTTGCCATCGCGCCCGTCGTCGGCGACGCCTAGAATCTACTGTCCGCCGCCGTCGATCAGGGCGCGGACCTTCTGCACGAGATCCTGGGGCAGGCGGGCGGAGTCGAGGCGCGTGGCTTCGTCGAACAGGACCTGGGCCCCGGCCAGATCGCCCTCCACGGCCACGACCAGGGCCAGCTTGAGCACGATCACCGCGTCGGCGGGATCGAGCTCGCGGGCCTTTTCGAAGGCGGCCCTGGCTTCGGGACCCCGCCCGAGCTCGAGCAGCGCGTCCCCGCACCCGGTCCGGGCCGCCGCGAGCTTGCCGTCCTTGGCCACCGCCTTGTCGAATTCCGAGAGGGCCGCGTCGGCCTTGCCGAGCTTCAGCTGGATCCAGCCCGCCAGCACCCGCCAGTCCGCCGGGCCTTCCGCCAGCGCGAAGGCCCGCTCCATCGAGGCCGCCGCGCCGGTGAACTTGCGCGCGTTGTAGCGGCTGAAGGCGTGGGAGTAGTGCAGGTCGGCCTGTTGTGTCTTGGAAAGCTCGGAGAACTTCCCCGCCTTGGTGGCCCTGGTCAGGAGATCGGACTCCGCGGTGTGGTCCCCGCGGGAGTTGGCGATGCGCGCCAGCCCCACGTAGGCCGCCGGCTCTGCGGGATCGGCCTTGACCATCTTCTTGTAGATCTTCTCCGCCTCGTCCGTCTCGCCGGCGGCGTGGAGCAGCTCGCCCAGCAGCCCCTGGCAACCGTAGGGGCAGAGATCGCGTTTGTCGGCGAGCAGCAGGAAGCGCTTCGCCGCATCGTCGCCGTCCTTCTCGCGGACCTGGCGGCCGAGGCGCTCGGTGGGGACCTCGATCTCGGCGAACCGCGCCTGGCTGCGCTCGAACGCGGTCAGCGCCTCCTCGTAGCGCTTGTTCTCGCCGAGGATGCGACCCGCGAGGTAGTGGGGCCGGTGGTCCTCCTTGTCGCGCACGCCGGCCTCGTTCAGCAGCTCGAGGCCCTCCTCGATCTTGCCCGAGGCGGCCAGCACCACGCCCCGGCAGAGAAGGGTGCTGGCGTCCAGGGTCAGATCGTCGATAAGCGAGATCGATTCGCGCCGCGAGAGGTCCTCGGCGCAGCGCTTCCACTCCTTGCTGTCCAGGGGCTCGTGGACACCGGGCAGGTTCACGCCCGGGCCGCAGGCCGCCGCGACAAGCGTGACGGCGGCCAGGACGGACAGCGGGACGATTGGGTTTCTCGGCATGGGCGGATCCTCCTTCGCTCCTCCGTTCTACGGGAACGGGGCGGATCCTGGCAAGTTCCCGGGGCGAAGCGGCGGCCGGTCAGAACGGGGTGCCGGCGACGTGCTCCTCGCCGATCATCATCCACTCCCCCTTGCGCTGCTCCCAGTGCTGCATCGTGCGGGTCGTGTGGACGACCAGCTCGTCGTTCCGGTACCAGGTGAACTGCACCGTGACGTCCGCCCGGTCGCCGTCCTCCGAAAAGACGTACTGCACGGGCTCGACGTCGCTGACCTGCACCGCGTCGCCCCACTCGGCGTGCAGCTCCATGAAGTGGTCGCGGGCCGCGGGGTCGAGGCGGGACAGGACCTCCTGGTACCGCCCCCAGCGCAGCCCGTCGTTGAACAGGAACGCCGAGTGCCTGAGCTTGTCGCGAGGTCCCTCTGCCCCGCAGGCGGCGAGGAAAAGCAGGGCGAGCAGGCCGAAGGCGGCGTGGCGGCTCATCTGCGCAGGCCTATTCCTCGGCGACTTCGATCAGGACCACGGTCGAGTTGTCCTCGCCGCCCTGTTCGTTGGCTCGCTCGACGAGGGCCGCGGCGGCCCGCCCGAGATCGTCGCGCTGGGCCAGGATGATGTCCTGGGACTCGTCATCGGTGACCATGCCGCTCAGCCCGTCCGAGCAGAGCAGCAGGACGTCGCCCACGGACAGCTCGACGGACTGCACGTCGACCGTGACCGTGTCCTGCATGCCCAGCGCCCGTGTGATGACGTTGCGGGGCAGCTCGGCGAGCTGCTCCTCGGTGAGATCCGGGGCGGCCCGCAGGTAGTCGTTGACCAGCGAGTGATCCATGGTCATGAGCTCGAGCCGGCCGGCCCGCAGGCGGTAGCAGCGCGAGTCGCCGACGTGGGCGATGTGCCCGGTCTGGTGTCCGCCCACGCTGTGCACGGCCACCATCGTCGTTCCCATGCCCTGGTGATCGTCGTTGCTCTGCGATTCCTTGAAGATGCGGCTGTTGGCGACCTGGATCGCGGTCACCAGGCGATTGACGGCGAAGGGCTGGTTGGGGTCGAAGTGGAACGGCCAGGTGATGTCCTCCTTCTCGGTGTCCGTGAAGAAGTCCTCGACGGCCTTGACCGCCATCTGGGAGGCCACGTCCCCGGCCCGGTGCCCGCCCATCCCGTCGGCCACGACGAAGAGATTGTACTGCGGCAGCAGCCCGTAGGAGTCTTCGTTGTGCTCGCGTTCGCGGCCGACGTCGCTCAGCCCGGCGACCTTCAGGAATCTGCCCATCGATTTCTCCCGTCCGAGAGGGCCCGTCGAAAACGAACGTGTATCACTTCCGCCTGGCGGACGAAAGCCCTTAAGGAATCCAGCCCAGGACGTAGGCCACCGCGCCGAGCACGGCCAGCAGGCCCACGGTCACGGATACCCCGATGATCGCGGCCTTGAGCCCGGTGTTCTCCTCGGTCTCCTCGGCGGTCAGCCGCACCTCGCCCTCCAGCATCTGGGCCAGCGGTGAGATCTCGGCGTTGCCCCTCGGCGGGGTCGGGGAGCGCCGGGGCGACGCCAGCGGAGCCGAATCGCGGCGCGAGAGCCCCGACTCGCGCCAGCCGCCCCCGGCGGGATCGACGACGAGGGGCGCATCGCTGCCGCCCACGGACAGCTCGCCGACCCAGCCCCGCGGGTCCTCGAAGCCGAAGGGGTTCAAGGGCTGCGCGCCCCCGTCGTCGGCCGCACGATCCTGGTCGCCGCCGCCGAAATCGCTCTCGTCGAGGGACGAGAAGCGCCCCATCTCCTCCATGATCAGCATGTCGATGGTCGACGGGCGGACCTTGCGCTGGGTCTCCTCGATCCGGGCCACGTTCACCACCATCCGCCGCAGGTCGAAGCTCGTGACCTTGAGGCCATTGGTGAAGAGGTACCCGGCCAGGTCCTCGGCCAGCTCGTCGCAGGTCTGGTAGCGCACCCCGGGATCCTGGGCCAGTGCCCGGCGCACGATCCCCTCGAGCTCGGGCTTCACGTCGGGGTTGCGCTCGACGATGGGCGGCACGTCCCCGGCGCGGACCAGCTCCACGGTGGCTACGTCGTTCTGGCCGAGGAACAGGCGCTCGCCGGTGAGCAGCTCCCAGAGGATGATGCCGCAGGCGAAGATGTCCGCGCGCCGGTCCACCTCGCGTCCCCAGGCGGCCTCGGGCGCGAGGTAGGCGAACTTGCCCTTGACCACGCCGGGGTCCGTGACCTCGAGCTGGCTGGTGGCCTTGGCCAGGCCGAAGTCCACGAGCTTCACCTCGCCGTTCTTCGACAGCAGGATGTTGGGCGGGCTCACGTCGCGGTGGACGAGGCCCAGGTTGTGTCCCTCCGCGTCGGTCAGCTCGTGGGCGTAGGCCAGGCCGCGGCAGACCTCGATGATGATGAAGATCGCCTGGGCGATGGGCAGCCGGGAGTTGCGCTCGCGCATCTGCTCCATCAGCTTCCGGAGGTTCGTCCCGTCGACGAACTCCATCACGATGAAGTAGGTCCCGCCCGAACGCCCGATGTCGAAGACCTGCACCACGTTGGCGTGGGTCATCCGCAGGCTGAGCCGCGCCTCGTCGAGGAACATCGCCAGGAACTTCTTGTTCTCGGCCAGGTGCGGCAGCACGCGCTTGATCGCCACGCTCTTGGCGAATCCCTGGATCCCCTCGGCGACCCCCTGGAACACCTCGGCCATCCCGCCGGAGTCGATTTTTTGAACGACGCGATATTTCTCGGTCTGCGTCATCGAGGTTCGCGCGTCCTTTGGGCCTGTCCGGGATCCAGAGACGTTTCACTATTGCTCGTTTGCCCCGGGGCGTCAACCGGGCACGGGCCGGGATCGGGACCTTCGCGGCCGGTTTCGTGGTATCCTCGCCGGGATGAAGCCGAAGCGGATCCGGATCGCGCTGATCGCCCTGCTGCTGACCGCTTGCGGCGGAGGCGCGGGAGAGGGCGACGCGGGGCCGGACGCCGACACCGACGCAGATGCGGACGCCGATTCCGACGCGGACGGCGATTCCGACGCCGACACGGACACGGACACTGACACTGACACAGACACCGACGCCGACACCGACGCGGACACCGACAGCGACAGCGATGCCGATACCGACTCCGACACGGACACAGGCGCGGAGCTTTGCGTGAGGGAAGGGTTCAACGCCGGGTTCTTCCTGTGCTCCTCGGGCGGCGAGAGCTGCTCCGTATTGGATGTCGACGTTTCTGGAGAGAGGATGCTTGTCACCGCGGGCTTCCCATTCAATCGTCTGGGGTTCGTGGAAATCGACCCCGGGGACCCGCTCCAGAGGCTCGACGCCTGGTTCGGCGATCCGCTCCACGAGGCCTGGACCGAGTCCGCACAGCTGCACCCGTTCTCCGCAGACGAGCTGCCGGGCGGCGCGATCCTGGTCGCGTTCACCGACGAGAACGACGCCTCGGGCATGGCCGTGGCGGACTCCCTCGGCGCGGTCGTTCAGGCCCTCGGTCTGGGCCCGCTGTCCATCGGAGGCTACATGACCATCGAGTTCACCGGGCCTACCAGCGTCTGGCCCGTGGACGACCGCTACTTCTTCGCCAACGCGGAGAGCATCACCGGGCAGGGCTGCGTGACTCCGTTCGCCGTCGGCGCGGGCGGAACCATCGACGAATCCGACGTGGACTTCCCGGTGTTCACCTCCGGGTTCCATCCCGCGGCCATTGCCGACCTCGGCGACGGGATCGGGGCCGTGCTGAGCGCCCAGGGGCTCGGTGGCGCGACCCTCGATCTCGTGGACTCGGAGGAGGTCGACCCGGCGGCCGCGGTGATCGGCACGATCCAGCTCTCCGTGGACGATGCCCTCGCCTTGCGGGAGCTGCCGCTCACCGGGGACAAAGGCATGGCCGTGGTGGCCGGGGACGGCTCGTCCCTTTTGTTCCTGGACTTGGTGGAAGAGACCGAAGTCGGGGCTCTCGACCTCTCGATGTACGGAGCCATCACCGACGTGTCTGTGAATGGCGACAGGGCTTACGCCGCCATGGATACCGGCGAGGCGCTGGGCGGCAGCGGCCGCGTGGTGATAGTGAACTTCTCGGACCCGCAGGTGCCCTTCGTGGAACGGGCCATAGTCGTGGGTCACGGCCTGGGAGCGGTCGCGGTCCACGAATCCGGGACGGTCTACGTCGCCGCGCGGACCTGCTGGGGCGAAGCGGCGAGCGACGCGGTTCCCTTCCGCCGGATCGTCGCCTTCGATCCGGCGCAGGTGACGGAGGACGACCCATGAACCGTTCGCGAAGAAGCAGTAGCCTCCTCGCGCTGCTCGGGGTGATGGCCCTGCTTGTTTCGTTCTGCCAGCCAGGCGACGATCCGCTCCCAGGCGGGATGATGTCCATCGAGGATCTCATCCGCTCGGAAGCCTATGCCGGCAGGCTGGTCGTCTATCTCCGCGGCAACCGGGGCGCGGTATCGACGCGGTACGATAGTAACATGGCGTCGATCGCCG
>CAYZAI010000026.1:0-238 GCA_964476305.1 uncultured Myxococcales bacterium | reverse complement strand
CCCAGGAGTCGTCATGACCCGCGCGGTGGACGCGCCGCCGGAGAAGGTGAAGGCGCAGCGCCTGAAGCTGGAGAAGCTCTCGGGCCGTACGCTCACCGACTGGAACCTGGTCTACCACGTGGACGCCGAGGACCCCGACTACGCGGCGCAGATACTTCGCAACCTGCAGGGGATGGCCAGCGTGGATAAGGTCTACCCGGCGCTGAGGCCCTTCCCGACGACGCTCATGACCACGCCG
>CAYZAI010000025.1:16103-22197 GCA_964476305.1 uncultured Myxococcales bacterium | reverse complement strand
CCCCGGTGCCGGTGTCGGTGTCCGCGTCCGTGTCGGCGTCGGTGTCGCCGTCCGTGTCGGAATCGGTATCGGTGTCGGTGTCGCCGTCGGTGTCGGTATCGGTGTCGGCATCAGTGTCGGCGTCCGTGCCCGCGTCCTCGGCGGCCACCGTCTTGTCGTCCGAGCACGACGCGACCAGCACCCCGAGAACAAGCAGGATCAGGGGAACCAATGTTCTGCTGCACGCCATCTGCAAACCTCCTGGTATGGGCTTCCCCGTCGATGGGAAATCCTCGTGTGGTTGAAGAGTGTCCGGCGCCGGGAAACCGGGACGTGCCTTTTTCAGGGACCCCGGCTGTCCTGCGAATCGGCGTCCCGGATCTCGTCCAGCCTTTTCCTGACCGCGAGCGCCTGGATCGCTCCCGGGTACTCGGCCAGGAACCGCTTCAGGGTCTCGCGCTCCTCGCCGACGCGACCGAGGGCCCGCAGCGATCGGGCCCGGCCCAGCAGCGCCTCGATCCTTAGAGGGGCCTTTCCGCCGGCGCCGAGGTAGGCGTCGAAATGCCGGAGAGCCGAGCCGGGATCGCCCAACCGATCGACCTTGATCTGGCCGAGGGATACCATGGCCGCGCGGGCCTCGTCGGAGGACGGATGCAGGCGCAACAGCTCCTCGTAGGCAGTGGCGGCGCCGGCAAAGTCTCGCAACGCTCGCCTGTCCTGGGCCACGATCAGCAGCTCCTGCGCCGTCGCTGGCCTGGCCTGTTTCGCCGTGGTCCGGGAACCCGACAACGGCTCGTCCACGACACCCGCTCCGGCGTCCCCGAGCACCGCCTGCAGATCGAAATAGCGCGTGACCGCCGAGCCCGGCGCCAGAGAGAGGATCTCTCGCACCGGAGGGTGCCCGGCGAGCGCGACCTCGAGACGCCGGTGACCGGCCCGGACCGCCGCGACGAGGGGCGTGGTCCCGAGGCGGGCGCCATCGACTTCCACGACCGCGCCGGACGGCACGCTGCGCAGATCGACGGAAGTTTCGGACGCCGTATCCAGGATGTCGAACGCGGCGGCACGGTCCAGCAGGTCCTCGTCCTCTTCGGGCAGGGAGGCCCGTGGCAACCGGCCGTCCAGCGTGACCGCCTCGGACGATCCTATCTCGAACCGGCCTCCTCCCCGCCCGCCACGGACTTCCACAAGACCCCGGGCCACCAGGACCTCGACCGGGCCGGAACGGTCGTCGATGCTGAGCACCGTGCCCTTGACGGTGACGTCTCCCTCCCGCGTCTCCACCGTGAGGCGCGGTCCCTGGCGGCCAGGGATGGCCGAGACGAGCAGTCGACCCCCTTCGAAAGCCAGGACCAGGGCCTCCCTGTCGAGCCGGCGTACCGTGATCCTCGTATCGGGGAAGAGGGAAACACTGAACCCGGTCGGCAGGCCGACCCAGATCTCGCCGGAACCGGCTGCGAGCCGCGTCCCCGGACCGACGGCCTCGCCGACCCTGGCGCGGGCCCCGGACACCCTGGCGTCGCCGTACGCCAGCAGCACCCGGGCCGGCTCCAGCAACCCGGGAGCGGGGGCGACCTCCGCAGGCCCGACCGTCTTCGGCCCCGTGCCGACGGCGATGGCGGCAACGACGGCGGCAGCGGTCGCCAGGACCGCCGCGGCGGTGAGCAGCGCGCGCCGTCCGCCCCGGGCGTGTCCCGGACCGCTTCCGGCCCCGGCCGCGGCCGCCGCAAGCACGCCATCGACGAACCGGCGCCGGGCGACATCGTCGAGGGCCTTGAGCGGGCCCGCGTTCCCATCCCCGCCCAGCACCGCAAGGGCCTCGTGCTCGGTCCGGCAGGACCTGCACTCGGCGAGGTGCGCCTCGGCGAAGGCGAGGTCGGGCTCGGAGATCTCCCTGCCCTCTGCCCGGTCGGCCTCCATCTCCGCGAGCCGTTCGCAATCGTCCTTGTCAATCATGGCTGAGCCTCGCCTTCAGCCAATCCCTGAGTCTGGGATCGGCGAGGATTCTCTGGCGCAGTTGCCGGCGACCGACCCTCAGCCGGTCGCGCACGGTGTTGAGCGGCGCACCCGTGATATCCGCGATCTCGGCAAGCCCGTACCCTTCGACGTGGTGCAGGACCACCGCGACCCTCCGCTCCGGCTTCAGCTTCTCGAGCAGGATCGCGAGGCGTGCCCTGACGCGCCTCTGGTCGGCCGCGTCGTCGAGCCGCGGCTCGGTGTCTGCCAGATTCCTGTCGGGCTCGGCCGGTTGCTCGCGCCGCCGCCACCTGCGGATCTCCCGCATCGCCGTGCGGATGGCGATCCGCGTCGCGAAATACTCGAGGGAGCACTCCCCGCGGAAGCCGCCGGCCGCCCCCAGGATCTGGAGCAGCGCGTCCTGGACCACGTCGTCGACATCCGCGCTCCCCCCCAGCAGGTAGCCCACGACCCGCCGGGTCGGATCCAGCGCGCGCATCACGAGCTCGCGCCGGGCCGCAGGCTCTCCGCGGGCGGCTGCCGCCGCCAGCGCCGCGTCGTCGGCATGAGACGTCGGCGGTGACTGGACCAGCCTGGGTTTCTCTGCCATGGGACTCACCAGATGCCAGTGTCCCACCGAGGCCGGCAGGGACGTGTCTTTTCTTCGCGTCGCCTCACCACAGGGCGATCTCCACGCCGACCTCCACGCGGGGCCCGATGGGCCAGGTCGCCAGGATTTCCACGGGCCCGTCCGCGGTGCCGACGAGATAGCGCGTCCGGTGCAGGGCGATGTCCGCGCCCGCCGCGAGGAACAGCTCCGCGCGGCCGAAGAGCCGCACCCCGAGCCGCAGCCCCGGGACGAGCGAAGGCCGGATTTCCAGCCCCACGTCCGAAGCGGTCATTCCATCCGCCAGGATCCGTACGCTCTCCTTGGTGAAATCGAGTTGGAATTCCAAGGTCGCCGCCAGATCGAGCCTTCCGGTGCGCCAGCCCCCCCGCGCTCCGATCCAGGCCGGGTGGCGCCCGATGCGCAGCAGCACGTTCCCCGCTTCCGCCTCCAGCGGCGAGGCGATGGCATAGCCCGCCACCAGGGAGAAATGCTCGGCCACCCGCACGGAAAGCGCCAGGGCGGCCGCCTGCGACACCGGATCTTCGGCCGACAGCAAATCCATCCTGAAGGCGATCGACAGCGCCAGCAGTTCCTCTCGCACGCCGACGGCGAGGGGGGGCGGTTCCGGATCCGCGTCACCTCCGGCCGGCCTCGGGGGCACGACCTCGCCGATCTCCCCGCCCGCGAGCACACCCTCCACGGAGTTGCGGACGATGATGGCCAGGGCCTCGGCCAGGCCCCCGGAGCCGCTCCCCGCCAGCTCGCGGACAAGGACGCGACCGCCCCGGGGTGCGGCGAAGTACAGGTAGATGCGATCGGCCCGCCCGAGATCGCACCAGAACACGGCGACCGCGTCCGATCCCCGAGCGATGTCCTCGGCCATCGCGATCTGCGATGGGAGGTCGGGCCCGAGGGTATCGGTCCAGCTCACCTGAAGCGCCACCGAGACATCGCTGAGCTGCGCCCGGACCGCCCGGATCACGCCCTGGGCCGCCTCCTCGTCGTGGCGCTCGGCGATCATCACGACCGCCGCCTCCGGCCCCGCGGCGAGGCTCCTCCCCGCGGGAAGGGTGATCCAAAGGAAAGCCGCCGCCGCGAGGAGCCGGACGATTCGCACGTCCCTCCCCGCACCCGCGGGACACATGTACTCGTGAAGTTCGCCCGTCACGAGGGCGCATAGTACAAGGAGCTTCGGAAATGCGACACATCCATCTGCTCGCCGGGACGTTCGCGCTCGCGCTCGCCGCCCTCCCCGCCTGCGGCGGCGACGACGGTTCCTCCATCCCCTGCCCGGACGGGATGGTCGGGGTGGGGTCTTCCGACGGGGATCTGTGCATCGACGCGCTGGAGGTCACCAACGATCTGTACGCCGCCTTCCTCAACGAGCACGGGAACACCTGCAGCGGCCACGACTGCATGTACGTCGACGAGCCCGGCTCGCGGATCTCCCAGCAGGGCCAGGAGTTCGCCGCCGCTCAGGGGTACGAGGGCTTCCCCGTGGTCCAGGTGACCTTCCACGGCGCGGCCGAGTACTGCGCCGCGGCCTCGGCCTTCCTCTGCCCGGACGCGGCGTGGACGGAGGCCTGCGCCGGACCCGCCGGCTCGGCCTACCCCTACGGCGACACCTACGACGCCGCGGCCTGCAACGGGATCGACGCCGGCGAGGGCGCGCCCGTCGCGGCTGGATCCCTCTCCACCTGCGAGGGCGGCGTGGACGGGCTTTTCGACATCAGCGGCAACGTCTACGAGTGGACCGACGCCTGCGCGGACGGCCCGTGCCTGATCCGCGGCGGCTCCTTCGACAAGACCGCGGACGGCCTGACCTGCGACGCCTCCCACACCATGGACGGCCCCAGCGGCCACCGCGAGGATCTGGGCCTGCGCTGCTGCGAGGATCCGCTGTGAACAGCCGGATGCGATTCTTCGAGCTCACGCTGATCTGCGGGCTGGCGGCCGCCTGCGACGGCGGGAACGCGGGTGATCCCGTCCCGAACGCCCAGGCGGCGGACGAGTGCGCGGCCGGCGAGATGCTGGCCTGCGCCTGCCCGGAGGGGGACACCGGCATCGCGTTCTGCGAGGACGGATCCTGGGGCGCATGCGACTGCGACGGCGGCGGCGAGTTCCCCCGCTACTGCGGCCTGTGTCACGGCGACTGGGACTTCCCGGCCCCGCCCTCGGACACCCAGGGCAACACGCAGACCTCCGAGGTCACCGTCGGCGCCCACCGCGTCCACCTCGCCGCCAGCGGCTGGCACCGGAAGGTCGCGTGCGCCGACTGCCACGTGGTCCCCGCCCAGATGAAGTCCCCGGGCCACGTGGACGAGCCGCCGGCCGAGCTGGTGTTCTCGGCCGTCGCGGCCGAGGCGGGCGCGGTCCCCGCGTTCGACCGGGAGTCCGCCACCTGCTCCGGGGTGCACTGCCACGGGGCGTTCGCCGGCTCCGGGGGCACGACCACGGAGCCCGTCTGGATCGAGGTGGACGGGACCCAGGCCGCGTGCGGGACCTGTCACGGCCTCCCTCCCGGGGGCGGGCACCCGGACGACGCGGCGTGCGCCGGCTGCCACGCGGGCGTCGTCGACCAGGACCTGGCCTTCGTCCACCCCGCGCGGCACGTCGACGGCAAGGTCGACCTCGGCGGAAACGGCCTGGACTGCAGCTCCTGCCACGGCGGTCCGGACAACCCGGCGCCGCCCGTGGACACCAGCGGCAACGACGATCCCATCCTGGTCACCGTGGGCGCCCACCAGTCCCACGTGGGCCCGAGCGGCTGGCACCGCGAGATCGAGTGCGAGGAGTGCCACGTCGTGCCCTCGTCCCTGGACGACTACCACGACGACGGGCCGCCGGCGGAGGTCACCTGGGGCCCGCTCGCCGGATCCGGCGGCGCGGTTCCGGCCTTCGACCGCGAGACCGCGGTCTGTTCGGACACCTACTGCCACGGCTCGACCCTGGCCGCCGACGGGACGACACCGAGCCCCCACTGGACCTCCGTGGGAGAGGTGGCCTGCGGCGCCTGCCACGGCCTGCCGCCCTGCTCCGGCCACCCGGGCTCCGGCCCCTGCGCGCCCTGCCACCAGGAAGTCTACGACGGCGGGAGCTGGGTGAACCCGCAGCTGCACATCGACGGTCAGGTCCAGGTCGTCGCCAACCTCCCCTGCGGCGCGTGCCACGGCATGCCCCCGGCCTGGCCCCACCCGGCCAACGAGGACTGCGGGCTGTGCCACGGCATGGTCTGGGACGGCGACGACTGGGTGGACGAGTCCCTCCACGACAACGGCGTGGTGGACGTCTCGACCCAGGCCTGCAGCTCATGCCACGGCAACCCGCCGGCCCCGGCGGACGAGGACTTCCCCGGCGGCGGCGGGGCGCACGCGCGCCACGTGGGGGACCTGGGCATGGCCTGCTCCACCTGCCGCAGGCGGGGGTCCAGCGCCACGAAGGGGAGTAGTTTAGCCGTGTCCGAATGGTTCCGAGAGGAGTCACCAAGCGCTCACCTGCCTGGCTCTGTCAGCACTGCCGAGACTCCAGGGATCTGTCTCGGAAAGGGAG
>CAYZAI010000025.1:0-16093 GCA_964476305.1 uncultured Myxococcales bacterium | reverse complement strand
CTGCCACGGGCACGACGGATCGGGGCCGCAGCACGCCAAGGCGGACACCGTGCTCCAGGCCAACGTGGACATCTCCTTCCCGGACGTCGTGGCCTACCCCGCCGGCACGACCGTGGGAAACGGGGCCAGCCCCGCCTTCGATCACGGCGACGGGAACCCGACCTGCTCCGTGGGCTGCCACAACCCCGTGGTGGACGACGCGCCGGATCTCGCCAACGCGGCGGAGTGGACCGGCGGGCCCCTCCCGTGCAGCGGCTGCCACGAGCGCGCGGGCCTCTCGCCCCCGGAGAGTCACGACCTCGACGGCACGGTCACCGAGATCCGCGCGGCCTGCTCGGCCTGCCACGACGTCTCGGCCCACATGGCCGGGCTGACGGCGTTCGCCGATCCCGATCCCGGCGACGGGATCGATCCCACGGCGCAGGGGGCGGAGAGCTCGGACCTCTGCCGGACCTGCCACGACGGCGGTGACGGGACCTGGTTCGGCGGCACCGAGGCGCAGGACCTGGGCGACTCCTGGCTCGCTCCGCGGGCCCACGAGGCCCACGGCGCTGGCTGCGAGGCCTGCCACGGCTACCACGGCGGCGCCCCGGGACGCCCGCTGGCCGCGAGCGTCGAGGAGGCCTCGTGCGGGGGCGCGTCCTGTCACGACGACGTGGTGGACGAGATGGGGCTGGAGGGAGCCGACACCCGGCACCACGTCGTCGACTCCGAGCAGTCCGCCGGGCAGCTGGAGTGCGTCACCTGCCACCGGCCGCACCTGGTGGACGACGCGCCCTGGCAGCCGGTCACGGATCCCGACGACGGCTCGCTGGTCGCCGAGGCGGACGTCCCGGCGGGGCACTTCTCCGCCGCCGACGGCGACACCGACGCGTTCTGCCTGGACTGCCACGACGGCTCCTGGGCCGGCGCCCTCGACGTCGCCGCCGAGGTGGCCGCCCCGGGCGTGTTCACGGGCTCGCAGTTCGTCCGGTACAGCGGCAGCACGCCGATGACGAACCTGCACTACAACCACGTGGTGCTGCACGCGTTCGCCTGCACCCACTGCCACAACGCGCACGCGAACACGGGCACCGCGGGCACCGACCGCGGCCGGCTGCTCTACGACTACGTCACCGTGAACCTCTTCCCGTACACGGGCAAGGGCGCGTGCCAGCTGGCCGGCGGGCCCACCGGCTGCCACCATTAGGGATCCGGCGGATCAGTAGTCCTTGCCGTGGACGGGGATGGGGACCGCGGGGCGGAGCAGCAGCACCGCCCGGATCCCGGCCGCGGCGCCGGCGCCCGGCCGGGGAAAGCGCGCCGAGCGCAGGACCGAGGCAGCGCAGGCCTCCACCCGGCGGTCGCCGATGGTCGATTCGGCGATCCGGACCCGCCGCACGGTGCCCTTCGGGGTCACGTCGAACCGGAAGTCGACCTTCCCCTCCAACCCGGGCTTGCGGTCGAGGCCGCGCGCGTGGCACTCGCGCAGCTCGCGGTCGTGCCTGACGACGGCGTAGCGGGCCTGGCTGCCGTCGAGGCCCGCGCCGGCTTCGACCTTGTAGACGATTCGCGAGCGCTTCAGCCGCCGCTCCTGCTCGGTGAGCGGGCGGAGCGGCGGCGGCGGCCCGGCGTCGGGTTCGGCCCGCGGGCCGGTGTCTTCGCGGGGCTCCATCGTCGCCTCCGGTGCCGAAGCAGGCGGAATGGCGGCGAGGCCAGGGTCCGTGTTCGGGAGCGCGGCCGCCACCGCCGGGACGGCCTTCGGGCTGTCACAGCCGGTCTGTGCGAGCGCCGCGCCGAGGAACGCCAGGGCCGCGAGGGCGCGCGGGACGGTCCCCCCCGGTCCGTCGCCGATCATCGGGGTGCGAGTGTCAGCCTGCGACGCGCTCGACGCACTCGATGCCCAGCTGCGCCAGCTCGTCGAGGATCGGGTTGTACACGTCGGGCTTCACCGGTGCGACCACGCCGCGCTCGGAGATCCTTCCCTCGGCGATCATCCGCGTGGCGATGGCCACGGGCAGGGACACCGTACGCGCCATGGCGCTGTCGCCGCCTGGGACGCCGAAATCCACCAGCGTCGAGAAGGCGTGCTCGGTGCGGTCCGGGTACTCGATCTCGAACTCGTGCTGCAGCGCGATCATGTCCCGCTCGCCGTCCTTGAACGGGCACTTCTCGAGCATGCGCGCCGCCAGGATGTCCACGTTGCCGCCCTCGTTGACGCCCACGGGCGAGTCGTTGAACAGGCCCAGCCACTCCAGCTTCTCGACGGCCGGGTGGGTCTCCGTGAGGCCCAGCTTGTCGGCGATGGCCTTCTTCAGGTTGCCGGCGCCGCCGACGAAGCCCTGCATGAATCGCTTGAAGGTCAGTCCGGCCAGGTCGCCCCGCGGCGTCTGGTCGAAGAGCCCGAGCCTGACCCACTGGTACCAGGTCTCGCAGTGGCCGAGATTGCGCAGCGTGCCGCGGAACATGGTGCGAACGTCCTCGAGCCCGTACATCTCGAGGTAACCCAGGGAGTCGCGGTTGGGGTAGCCCTCGAAGGTGCCCGTGCCCCGCACCTCGACGATCTCGGGCCCGGCGAACAGCTCGCCGCCCGGGACCTCGACGGTCTCGCCGTCCTTCCGGTAGCGGGCCGGGTTCGTCGCCGCCACCAGCACGCCCCGGGGCGCCCACGAGAACTTGTAGCCGATGGGGTTGGTGTTCGCCTCGGGGGCCGGCAGCCCGCCGCAGTACGAGCGGAAGCCCACGACCTTGCCGCCCTTGGCCTCGGCCCCGTGGATCATCCGCATCGCGGACATGTGGTCGATGCCGGGATCCACGCCGCACTCGTTGACGAACGTCAGGCCGGCCTCGCGGACCTCCGCGTCGAGTTCGAGCATCGCCGGGCTGATGTACGACGTGGTGGCCATGTGCTTGCGGTGCTTCAGACAGAGGCGGGCCACTTTGGGGTGCTCCGTGGCGGGCAGCAGGGACACGGCCAGGTCGTGCTCGGTCACGATGGCCTCGAGGGCCGCCTCGTCCTTCACGTTCAGCGCCAGGGCCCGGCCGCGCGGGCGACCGGCCACCATGGCCTCGGCCTTGGCCACCGTGCGCGATGCCACGGTGAGCTCGATGCCCTCCTGCTCCGTGAGGTAGTGGATCAGCGGCCGGGCAACCAGGCCGGCGCCGAGAACCAGGACACGCTTCATCGCTCAACTCCTTGCAGATGGACCGGTCGCCGCTGGCGCCGGGCGCAGGAACCCTCTCATGTATTCGTAACGCGGCGTGAACTCGCCGCGCCACAGGATCACCGAACGCTCGATGGGCCCCGGCAGCCCCGCCCGCTCCAGCGGGCCGCCGAAATCAGCGTTGGCCAGGGCCGGGACGAAAGGCAACAGGGCCGCGCTGAACGATTCCGAGGCCTCGCGAGGCAACTCGCAGGGCAGGTTGCCCACGGCCATCACCGCCAGGCCGTGCCCCTCGAACCCGGAGGGCGCCGCCCCGGTGACCGGGTCGTAGACGTAGACCGGATCTCCGGGGTTGGTGCTGCGCACCGTGCAGGCCAGCGAGCCGTCCACGTCACAGGAGATGTCGCCGACCACCAGGAGGCGAGGCTCACCGCTGGCGAAGAGCGCACGCAATTGCGCGGCGTCCGCCAGCTTCGGGTAGTGCTCGTCCCAGTAGATGCAGTTGACGATGGCCGTCAGCAGCCCGAGGTGCGGCTCGAAGATCGAGACGTAGCTCCTGCCGTTGGCGTAGTAGTCCTGGAGGTCGAACGGGCGCCCCGGCTCGGCGTGGCGGACCAGGTGCTCCTCGCGGTAGACGACCTTGACCAGGCGGTCTGAAAGATCCCGGTTCGCGGCGACGAAGGCGGCGAGATCGCCGGGAGCGACCTCCACGTGGGGCAACAGGTCGAAGATGTGCTGTGCGCCTTGGGACACGTTGCCGTAGCCCGTGAAGCCGAATGCCATCGGGCGCAGGGGTTCCGGCACGCCCTCGGCGGCCAGGCGCCTGCCGGCGGCGGCCACCGCGACCTCGGCGGCGTGCAGGTCGGCGTAGGTGTGGGCCGGCCCGACGTCGAGCAGCGCCGTGGGGTGGCCCATCACCTCGAGGCGCCGGCCCAGGGTCCAGAGCGTGTCGACCATCCCGGCCAGGCCAGCGTGGCGACCGAAGAAGATCAGGCGGCGGCCCTTGTCGTCCGTCACGATTTCGTAGTCGAGCAGCGTGCAGCGCCGCTCTACCAGCGCGCGCAACATCTCCATGTTGTAGGGCTGGCCCTTGATCGTGTGCGAGAAGAACACATAGGCTCCGCCCTCGCGGAAGTAGTCTCTGGGGATCTCCTTGATGCCCAGCACCAGCTCGCAGGGGCGCACGTCGTCAACCAGGACCGCTCCGGCGGCGGCGTACTCGGCATCGGGGAAAGCCCGGCGGGGGAAGCGCTCCACGTGGAGATCGAGCCCCTGACTCGTCAGGCGGGCGACGTTCTCGGGGGTCAGGGCGACGCGGCGCTCCCAGGGGTTCTTGTCCTCGAGTCTCAGTCCGATGCGGTTGGTCATCTGGAGGGCCTGTCCGATCGTCCGTCCGATCCGTTCGTCGTCTTCTGTTCCTTTCGCGGCGCCGTGCGCCCGAAAACCGATACTGCTCGTACCGTTACGGCGACGTGAAAGCAAGCTCTTCGAGGTATTTTTCTATGGATCGATGTCGCGGGCTCCGTCTACGACTGGTCGGCGACGGACCTCGTCCTCTCTTCCGCGGGCCGCGGCTCGTATCCCGGCATCGGGATGTGGTTCTGCGCGAACGCCCGAAGGACCCGATCTGTGACGTCCGTGGAAAACGCCTTTTCGTGCCTCGCGTCGAAGACATAGGCCTTGGCCGTCAGCTCGACGACGACGCGCCCTTCCTCGACGAGCTCGCTCGCGATGAGCACGGTCACCGGCTTGCCGAGGTAGAGGTACTTCGAAGCGAGCACGGCGTCCCGGACGATGCCCACGGCCCGGCTGATGTCCGCCGACGGGGTGACCCAGTACTTCATGACGACCATGCAGTCCAGGGCGCCGGCGTTGGCGCTCGCGACGGCCTCGGTCAGGAACTTGTTGTTCGGAATCGTGACCAGGTTGTCGTCCAGCGTCACGAGGCGCACCGTTCGCAGGCCGATCTCCACCACCTCGCCGTAGAAGCCGCCGAAGGTCACCCGGTCGCCGACCTGGAACGGCTTGCTCACCAGGATCGAGATCCCCGCCATGAACGAAGCGGCGACGTCCTTGAGGGCAAAGCCGACCGTCACCGCGATGGTGCCCGACAGCGCGAACAGCGCCTCCGAGGACAGGGTGAACAGGCTGCTGAACGCCAGGGCGAAGGCCGAGAGGTAGACGATGAAGGAGAACAGGGTGTCGAACTGCTTGATCTTGAGCCGGTACCGGGGGATGCGCTCGCTCAAGCGCGACAGCAGCCGGTGTCCGAAGCGCATGAGGAGGAAGGCTCCGAGAATCCAGGCCGCCGCGTACGGAAGAGCGCTCGGGTCGAACGCATCCATCAGGCCGCCGGTCTCCTTGATGTCTGGCATGCCTACTCCATCTCGAACAAGAGGTGCTTGGCGCGAAGCGCCTTGATCACCTGCGGGTAGTATTGGGGCGCGAGGGTCAGGCGTCGCTCGTCCGTGTGCTTGGCCTCGACAAGCTGGTACTCGGTGAGATACCGGCCCGCGAAGGCCGCGAAGTCCAGCGGAACGTTCAGCACCTCCCGCAGCTCACTGACGGAGAGGTTCTCGTGCTGGCAGATCGCAGCGAGGGCGAACAGGAGATCCCGGTCCATTTTCGTGACGAGGCCGAGCGGCGCCTCCTGGAACAGGCCGACCTGCAGACGGCCCTCGTCCACGGCGGTGAGGGCACCCAGCCAGAGGCACGTGGCGACCCGGGGGTTTCCCCGGCTCGACTCCCAGAGCAGGCGGAAGAACCCCTCGGCACCGTCGATGACCTCGAGCTGCCCGCTGGCGCTGCGATCCGAGTCGAGGAGCACCTCGTCGAAGGTGATGGCGAGGCCGCTGTTCTTGTTTCGTCTGGCGATGAGTTCCTGCAGCTCCTCGCGGCTCCAGCTCGGCAACTCGAGGATCCTGCGGAAGTAGTGCGCCCGCTGCTCGCGGCTCTCGTTGATGAAAGCCCAGGCGTAGGAATTGAAGACGAGCACCCAGAACGTGTGGCGGGCGGTGAAGTTGACCAGCCGGACGAGGGCATCGTAGGCCTCGTAGCCGTCCACGGTGCGCAGGAACACGTTGTGGGCCTCGTCCAGCAGGACGACCCGATCCTGCTCGCCGCTGTTCAGCCTGGCCGCGATCTGGCCGACGGTCGTCGCCTTCTCGATGCCGAACACCCCCCCGATTTCTTCGGCGAGCGCCGCTTCGCTGAGCAGCTTGCGGGTCAGGCTGTGCTGGACCACCTCGGTCCCCTCGATGCGCCCGGCCAGGAGCGTGAGGAGGGTCGTCTTGCCGATCCCCTTCTCCCCGACCAGGACCAGGGAGCCGTCCTGTCGCGTGGCCCGCCACTTGGTGAGCTGGTCGAGGGCCCGCTCGATCGGCTCGTCGCGGGGCATGAGCACCGCGTCCTCGTCGGCGTAGATCGGGTAGAGGGGGAACTGCCGGGTGTAGCTCTCCGGAAGCCGGGACGTGGGGGCGGAGTCCACCGAAACCCGGGTGTTTCGAGCGAGGCGGCGCAGGGAGCGGGCGCGCAGGTACGAGATCAGCCCCCCCTGGACGAGCAGTCGCCAGAGCCCGGTCGAGATGCGGCTGAGCAGCACGAACACGGCGACCATCGGGCTGACCAGGCCGCCCACCCGGGTGCGCCCCATCCAGGCGCCCAGCCTGTGGCGCGGCGAATCGTCGGCGACCCGTTCGGACAGCGCGGAGGCGAGGGGCTCGCGCCAGGCGAAGGCCGCCCAGGCGATCCAGCCGAAGGTCCACGCCCAGGCGCACCAGCCGACGATGCTGACCAGCGACCCCGCGGCGAGCCACTCACGGCTCCATTCCTGGAGGATCGCGGCGACGGCGAGCACCACGCCGAGGCGGCGGTAGGTGCGGTAGAGCAAGCCGGCGACCGGCGCGGAGACGTCGACAAGCGCGGGGCGCCCGCGGGAGATGCGCTGCGTCGCGCCGACCAGGAGCCTCAGCCCCACGACGTAGATCGCGAGCCACCGGACCGCGACCTCGACGAATCGAGCCTCCGGCCTGTCGAACCCGGCCAGCGCGAGGGCGGCGTAGCACGCCGCGACGATCAGTGCGGACGGCGCTGCGATCTGGACGAGCCCGGCCCATCGCACGAGGGTGCGGACCCGGTCGCGGAAGAACGCCGACGCGCTGAAGCGGCGGATGGAGGCCGTGACCAAGGTTCCTATGCGCCGACCGAGGAAAAGCAGCACCAGCACGAGGATCGCCGCCCCGAACAGGCGGACGAGCAGCACGATGCCTTCCCGGCTGTGGATCAGTTCCGGGGCGTCGAGCAGCTCCCGCCACTTGCCGGCCGCGTAACGGTTGATGATCTCGCGTCCCATCTGGAGATCGGACAGGACGTCGGCGATCAGGGCGCCGGAGAACGAGTAGGCGGAGGCGCGAATCTCCTTCGATGCCATCGCGCCGACCACGGTCACCGCCTCGCGCCGGAAGGCCTGTTGGAAGCGATCCGTGTCGAGCCTTCCATTGTCGATCTCGTGGTCGACGTTCTCGAGTCCCGCCTTGATCGTCTCCAGGGCGAGAGCCGCCTCGTCGACGGAGGTCTGCTTCTCCGGCCACTGCAGGAGGGAGTCGAGGCTCGCGGCGAGGGCCGCTGTCGCCGCGGAACCGCTCTCGACCCCGTGCGCCAGGTCGGTGAGCCTCGAGTTGAGCCGCATGTCGCGCAGCGCTTCGACGAAAAGGGCGTCGAGTTGCTCCTGCCCGTCGGCCAGGGGGGCGAGGGTCAGGATCTTCCGGCGCAGCTCGCCGGCGCTGCGCTCCAGCTCCCCGGCGAGGGCGCCGAGGGCCGCGCCGAGATCCTCGAGCTGGGCGATCCTGTCCGCGGCGGCACGGTCCAGGACGTGGACGAGATCGGCGACCTCGGTCCGGCGCACCTGGAAGCCGAGCAGGGATCCGGCATCGGCCCGATCCCCGACGATCCGCGTCCGGAGGCGCAACCGTTCGAGGGCGGCGGCCAGATCCCGCACGCCGGCGGCCCTGGCACGGACGCCGCTGCGCTCCGATGACAGCGCGGCCATCGTCGTGCGCGCCGCATCGGTCAGCGGCGCGAGCCACTCGACCAGCGCGGACAGGTACCGGCGGCGCAGGCCGGCGATCTCGGCCCGCAGCGAGAGGTTGGCGATCTCGCGGCGGAGATCGGTGTCCTTCGCGGCGAGGGCGGCCTCCCGCTCCCGGACCGCTTCCTCGAAGGCGGCCCCTGCCCGCCCCTGCTCGACGACGAGACGATCGCGTTCGGCGGTCTCCTGCTGGTATCGCACCATCGCTTCGTCGTAGGCCGCCTTCAGCTCGTCGTACCCGGCGCTCGCCACTTCGAAGGCCTGCCACGCGTCGATCCTGGTCCGGATCGCCGCGCCGACCTTGGCACCGGCACCCACCCGCGGCTTGCGAAACTCCGGGGCGACGGGTTTCTCGGGGGCTACCGGCTCGGTCGGTTCGGAGAAGGATCGATCGAGGATCTCCGGGCGCTCGGGCACGGGAAACTCGGTTTCGAGGCCGGCGAGGCGCGCGCGGCTCTTCGCGATCGCCGCCTCCTGCTGGGCGATGTCGACGGCGATCCTCTCCAGGCGTGCGCTCACCTCCGCCTTGTCGTCCAGCCGCGTCGAGAAGAGGGACTCGAGATTCACGTCATCGGGCAGCGTGCCGGTCACCAGGGCCTTCAACCGGTTCCTGAGCTCGACGAGGACCGGATCCAGGGCAGGTTGGGCAAGCGCCGGGGTGGACGGCGTCTCGGGAACGCCGCCATCGACCTCGGGATCGGCTCCGGCATCCGTGCCGGCGTCGGGGTCCGTGTCGGCAGGGGCTCCCGCGTCGAGCCCGGCGTCGAGCCCCGCAGTCACGGCGCTACGGTCCCGCGCGCCGCTCTCGTCCGCGGCGCCCCGCGCGGGCACCAGGAAGACGAGCGCGACGGAGGCCGCACAGACCGCTCCCGTAGACCGCCCACCTTTTCGAAAAGAAGTCATTCGGGATCACTTATACAGTGAGAGCCTCTTTGACAGGAAATGGAATTCGATTGAGGAACGGGAAACCGGCGGATCTAGTGTTTCTTCTTGGACGACTTGGACTTCGGTGGCTTTCCGAACGGGACGAGATCGCCTCCCGGCCCGCCGTCGGGATCGAGGACCAGGGTATCCACGGCCAGATCCACCCCTTCGATGATCGGCGCCGGGGTGAGCCAGGCCACCACCCTGTCGCCAGCCTGGATCATCACGGTCTCGCCGGCCTTGGCCGTCGTCTCGGCGGTGACCCCGTCCGCCGAGACCTTGAGCACCACCTCGGCCGCGGTCTCCCCCTGGGACGCGCCGAAGCCGACGTCCTTTGGCCCCTCGCACTCGGGCACCCTGGGAATGACATCGTCGAAGACCAGGTTGAGCCGGCACGCGGCCGGATCCTGTTCCCGAACCCAGACCTCGGCCGGCAGGTCGCCCCAGGCGAACCACAGGGGCGTGTTGAACGACAGGCGGAACCCGAGGACGGGCTGCTTCTTCTTCGCCGTCTCCCCCGAGGCCGTGAGCGGACGGAAGCGGACCTTCGCCTTGTCCGCGGCCTTGCGCAGGGCCGCCACCTGGTCCTTGGACAGGGGCGCGCCGCCGGTGAAGGTCACCTCACGGGCGCCGAACAGCGTGGTCACGGCCTTGACGCCTGCCGGCAGGAACCGGGTCGCGGCGTCGATGCACTCCTGATCCGCGGTCAGCCGGACCTTGGGGTTCGGGGCGTGGACGATGGCCGGGGTCTTCCACGCCACGGTCAGAGCGACGGCCAGCCCCGCGGTGCCCTCGTCGGTGAAGATCGCATCTTTGGCCCAGCCGCGGATCGCGGCGCGGATGCCGTCGGCGTTGGTCTCGAGCTTGTCGATGACCTGGGTTCGGCTCGTGTTCCACGGCTCGAGCTTGCGGGCCCGCTCGAAGCAGGGCGTGTCCACGACCGCGCCGGCGGCGTCGACTAGGAAGGGGATCGCGCTGTTGCTTCGGGCCAGGGCCAGGGGGCCCATCTCCCAGACCTTGAACACGGGCTCTTCCACGCTCGCCGCCGGCTGCTTCGGCGCCGCGGGAGGGGGCTCCGGTGCCCCGCCGCAGGCGCCAGCGAGCAGGGCCAGTAGGCCTGTGGTGACAGCAGTCTTCCTCATTTCAACTCCCTTCTCGTCTTTCATTCCTCGACCTGGACGTGCTCGCAGTCGCAGGAGCTGTCGAAGGCGAAGCGCTCTCCGAGGTCGACGACCTCGAAGTCGCTCCACTCGAGGTCGGTCAGGTCCTGTGGCCCGAGGCCCACCTCGGCCCAGGTGTGTTCCGTGAAGCGGTCGTTGACCGCGGTGAAGGTCAGGTTGCCGCCGTCGGAGAGGATCATGCCGTAGGTCTTGAGGGCCTCGATTACGACCCGAGCCGCCTCGTCGTAGCCGCCGTCGTCGAAGTCGGCCTTGAGCCGCAGCCGGGCGCCGTAGGGAGGCGCGTCGTCCGGGCCGCTGGTGGACGGCGTCGAGTGGGTGGCGGGCCGCACGTAGATCCGCTCGCGGATGTGGTGGTTGGGCAGGATGAAGCGCAGCGCGTGGGGGATCTCCCCCGCGGCGATCTCGTCCGGGGTGAACATGTGGGCCGCGACGGGCAGCCCGGCCGCGTCCGCGCTGGTGCAGCACTCGCCGCGCAGTTCGGGATCGTACGCCGCGGTCAGGTCCCAGACCGCCTCGCAGCCGCCGACGAAATCGCCGTCGATGTCGGCGCGCCACATCTCGAACAGCCGGCACTCGTCCCCGTCGACGACGAGCAGATGGCAGTCGCCGTCGCTCTCGCACGCATAGCCCTCCTCGCCCTCGATGGCGCCGTCCGGGGGGATGGGCGGGGGCGCGGTGTCGCAGTCCGGCGACCAGAAGTCGTCCTCGCTGGGCTCGAAGGGCTGGTGGGGCGTGGCGTCGTCCGCGTACAGGACGGTGATGCCGTACAGGTTACCCGGCTCGTCCGAGGGGCCGTCCGCCTGGAAGCGGCCCCACTCGGTGTGGTTGTCCCGGAGGTAGGCGATGATGTCGTCGGATTCCACGTCGAGGTCCGCGCCGTCCACGGGCTGGTTCCAGGGGTGGTCCGGGCCGAAGAGCTGGCCCGGGGCCGCGCCGCACAGGCCCCCGTTCGTGTCCGTGTCGGAGTCCGAGTCGCCGTCCGAGTCCCCGTCGGAATCGGAGTCCGAGTCCGTGTCCCCGTCGGAGTCCCCGTCCGAGTCGGCGTCCCCGCCGCCGGGGCCGTCGCCGCCGCAGGCCGGGAGCGCGGCCAGCGCGATCGCGGCGCACGAGACCAGGATCCAGATGGCAATCCGCGTCATGGCTTGGTCCTTTCCCCTCTCGTCACTAGTCCAGATTCAGCACGCCCAGCAGCCCGAGCTGGGCCGCCAGGACTTCCTGCTGCTGCGAAACCAAGTCGTCGAGGATGACCCAGGCCTCCTCGAAGGCCGGCTCCACGCAGTCGTATTTCGCCGGCTCGATGCCGTCGTCGAGATCCCCGGCCTGGAACATCGCCCAGAGTCCCTCGAACACGGACCGCATCACGACCAGCCCGGGCTGGAACCCGTGCTCGCCGCACCAGTTCGCGTCGCAGATGTCCAGGTTCTCGCGGGTCGCCCCCTCCAGCGGCCCGAAGGCCGCGACCAGGGCATCCATCTTCGCCGCGAACTCCAGCTTCGCCTCCTGATCGAGCGCGACGTTGAACTCGTAATAGGCCTCGACCTCCGCTTCCGTGCACGCCACTGCTGCCCGGGCCCTGAGCCGCGCGGGCCGGTCCGCGCAGCCCGCGGTGGCGACGCACTCGCCGACAATGCAGCAGGTCTGGATCTGCACGTCACCGTCGCACCCGCCGTCGCACGCTCCGGTGCAGGAGCCGTGGCACGTGCCGTCGCACTCCTCCATTGCCTCGATGCCGCACGTGCCCGTGCAATCCCCGTCACACAGCTCCGGGGCGCACGCCTCGCAGATCCCGAGGCAGGTGCCCGAGCAGACCCCGTCGCAGGAATCCCCGGACCAGTTGCCGTAACAGTGCCCGGCGCAGACGCCGTCGCAGGCCCCGACGCAGTCCTCGGCGGTGGTCGTCTCGCAGGTCCCGTCGCAGGAGCCCGCGCACAGCAGCCCGTCCACCTCGACCTCGCAGGAGCCCGCGCAGGTGCCCGTGCACCCGCCGTGGCATTGGCCCATGCACTGCACGGTCGTGTTGGACAGGCACTCCTCGACCACCTCACAGCCCATGCCGGACTCGCACTCGTACATCGCGGCCTCGGCCTCGGCGATGCCCGCGGAGCACTCGGGCGGCACGTGGCAGAGCTCGATGCTCCCCGAGACACAGGTTGACACGGTCGCGTTGATCTCCACCTTCAACTCGGCCACGCATTCGGCGATGGTCGCGTCCGTGAAGCACTCGGCGCCGAACGTCTCGCAGAGATCGCTGACCGCGGTGGAGAACCCGTCCCGGATGGAATCGGCGTGCTCCCGCATCGCGAGCAGCGCGGCGAAGGACCCGTCCAGCACCGGGTGGCCGGAGATGTCCGAATCTCCGTCGGCCAGCGTGCCGCAGTCCGAGTCGCCGTCCGAGTCCGCATCGCCGTCCGAAGAGCCCCGCGAGTCGCCGTCGTCGCAGGCCGGGAGCGCGGCCAGCGCGATCGCGGCGCACGAGGCGACCAGCC
The DNA here is from genome assembly GCA_964476305.1 of uncultured Myxococcales bacterium. GTDB lineage: Bacteria > Myxococcota_A > Polyangia > JAAYKL01 > JAAYKL01 > CAYZAI01. The sequence goes on along the minus strand of CAYZAI010000025.1, from coordinate 3,273 downwards.
GTCCGTGGAAACGCGTCATGGCTTCGTCCTTTCCGTTGGTCGCCGCGATGATATCACGTTTCCCCGGTTGTCCTCGTGTACATTTTGAAGTACATTGATTTGTACAGATCGGAGGCCCCATGACCGAGATGTCGATATCGGAAGCGCGCAAGGCCCTGACCGCGCTGTCAGACAGGATGTCGCCCAACTCCCCGGCGGTGGCCATCACGCGCCGCGGCAAGCCCGTGCTGGCGGTGATCAACTGGGATCTCTACGAGGCCATCGTCGAGACCCTGGAGGTCGTGGCCGATCCCGAGGCCATGGACGCCCTGCGGCGGAGCATCGCCGAGGTCGCGGGCGGGCGGGCCATCCCCGAGAGCGAGGTCGCCAGGGAACTGGGGCTGTGAACGGCAAGCGCTTCGCGGTGGAGTGGGCGCCGACCGCGGTGAAGGCGCTCGCGGCGATCGAGGATCGGCGTGTCCGGCGGAAGATCTTCGAGCGGGCCTCGGCCCTCGCCGCGGAGCCGGAGATCCAGGGCAAGGCCCTCGTGGGACCGCTCGCCGGGTGCCGGAGCGTCCGGGCCGTGGGACAGCGGTACCGGATCATCTACCGCGTCGAGCGCGGCCGGGTCGTGGTCATCGTCCTCGCCGTGGGCCTGCGCAAGGGAGGCCACCGCGCGGACATCTACGAGCTGGCTAAGAAGCTCGTCAGGCTGGGGTTGTTGGAGCGTTGAAGAAGGGAGTCCATCCGATGAGGACGAGCCCGCTGCTGTTCGTGTTGCTGGGATGCCTGGCCTTCGCCTGCGACGACGGCGGCAAAGACAAGGCCGACGTCGACGCCGGGGACGACGGCGGCCCCGACGGGGGGCCGGACGGCGTGACCCTGGCCGCGGGGGACGTGCTGGTCCTCGAGCCGGACGCGGACGGCGCCTTCGCGGTCGAGGTCGAGACCGGAAGCGCGGACGAGGAGTACGTGCTGCTGCTGACCTCGGGCTCGCGCCAGCCCGGCGGGACCTGGCCCTACGAGGTCACCGTGGACGGCGCGGCGCTGCCCGAGCCCGAGACCACAGCCCCGTGGGGCTACGACGGCGCGCTCTCTGCCCCGTCCCCGTCCAGCGGCTGGCAAGAGGCCCTGGACGCCCTGCGCGCCGGCGCCGAGGCGGCCCGTCCGGTCCGGGCCGACCCTCCCGCGGTCGGTGAGATCGCAACCTTCCACATCAACGGCGGCGCGGGCATCCTGGACATCGATTGCGAGGTGATGTCCGTCACGGACGAATTGGTGATCGCCTTCGACCGGACCACAACGCCGGACCTGGATATGGACGCCGAGGTCCTGGACGAGGTCGCGCAGAACTTCGCGGACGTCGTCCTGCCCCGGGAGCGGACCTACTTCGGCCAGGAGTCCGACGCGAACGACGACGGGCACGTGACCATGCTCTTCAGCCCGCTGACCTTCCAGGGCTCGGGCGGGGCCACGGCCTCCGTCTTCCCCTGCGACCTGCTCGCCGACGGCGCGGCGGGCTGCCCGTACTCGAACGAGCGGGAACTGATCTACATGTCGCCGCCGGACCTGCTCAGCCCGTACATGGGCACGGCCACCGCCATCACCGAGACCATGGCCCACGAGTTCCAGCACGCGATCTACTTCTGGCGCAAGTACGTGCTGAACGACGAGGTGAGCGAGAGCGAGAGCGCCTACATCACCGAGGGCATGTCGGCCATGGCCCAGGACGTCAGCGGCTTCCAGGCGGGCAACCTCTACGTCGCGGCCGCGGCCATCGAGAGCGTGGACGACGTCTCGATGGCGGGGGTCCTGGCCTGGCCCCTGGGCTACAACGAGCAGCTCGACGGCGTGTGGCGGGGCGCGGCCTACCTGTTCCTCCGCTGGGCCTTCGAGCAGGCGGGCGGCGATGCCATGGACGAAGGCGGCGACATCACGGATCTGGGCGGCATCGCTTTCCTGAACGACATGACCGACCTCGCGCTCTTCGGCTACGACGGCGTGGAGGCGGCCGCGGGGACCTCCGCCGAGGAGCTCATCGCCGGAATGTTCACGGCGATGCTGCTCGACGACCGGGAGGCCGACGGCGTGCCCCTTTGCGGCGAGCCATCCAGGTGCTTCGCGGATCCCTGGACCGATCCGATCACCGACCGGCAGCACGGCATCACCATGAGCTACGATCTCGCCGGCGGCTCGTGGCTCGTGCGCGGCGTGCCGCTCCAGCAGGGGGGTGCCGACGGGTACATCCGCGCGGGCGGCGCGGAGTACGTGCTTGTGCTGGCGCCGGAAGGCGAAGGCTCTCTTCAGATCGGCGCGAGCGCCGGGGAAAACGCAGCGCTCGGCGCGAGGCTCGTGCGCATCCAGTGAACGACCCGAACGAGAACAGGAGAACGCAATGAGAATCCTCACGACATCGCTCTTCGCACTGCCGCTGGTCCTGGCCCTGGGCCTGTGCGCCGCCTGCGACGACGGCGACGACGCCGCCGGCACGGACGCGGACACGGACTCGGACACGGACTCGGACACCGATGGGGACACCGACGCGGACACCGACACCAACCCCGACTGCGCCGACGAGGACCTGTGGTGGATCTGGGACCTCTCGGTGATGCCGCCCCATGACGCGCAGGTCTGCGCCACGGTCCGCGGCACGGGTGACAGCGTCTACGTGCTGGTGGCGGACGACGCCTGGGGCGCCTCGGTGGACCAGGCGGACGTGGACGACCTGCTCGCGGCCTGGGACGAGGGCACGCCCTCGGATCCCGAGACCGGCATCTTCGGACAGGTCACCGGCCTGTTCGGCGACCCGCCGGACGTGTTCGACGACGACCCGCGGATCTACCTCTTCCTGTACGAGATGGAGGGCTACATGGGCACCTCCTTCGACGGCTACTTCAAGAACACCGACCAGACCGCGGCCGCGACCTCGAACCGGCACGAGATGCTGCACATCAACTCGCTGAGCGGCGGCGGGCCGGCCTCGGACTACATGCTCTCGGTCCAGGCCCACGAGTTCCAGCACCTGATCCACTGGGGGTTCGACGACGACGAGGAGGCTTGGTTCAACGAGTCCATGAGCGAGCTGGCCATGGTGCTGACGGGCTTCGGCAGCGACGAGGCCTGGATGAACGCGTGGCTGAACGATCCGACGGCGCCGCTGATATCGAACGGGCCGGATTACGACTACGACATCTTCCTCCTGTTCGGCACGTACCTGTGGGAGCACTTCAACGACGCCTTCATCGCGGGCCTGGTGGCCGATCCGGACAACGGCATGACGGCCCTCGACAACAT
>CAYZAI010000024.1:18506-22448 GCA_964476305.1 uncultured Myxococcales bacterium | reverse complement strand
CGACGGCCGCCTTGATCACGATGTCGTCCCGTCCCTCGATCTGCTCGACGACGCCCTCGGCCCGGTAGATGCCGTCGGGTATCCGCGCGATTCCCTCGCGCATGCTCTTTTCCGTCCGGTCGATGATCTCGTTCGCCAGGTCGTCGAGGCCGTCCATGCCGTATTCCTCGAGCATCTGGCAGACCTTCTCGGCGCACACGTGGTTCGCGGCGATCTGCGACCTGATGTCGCCGATCACCGCGTCCGGGGTCCTGACGTTCCAGCGAATCATCTCGAAGACCGCGTCGTTGGGCGTTTTGGCGTCGTAGAGCTTGATGAGCGGAATGAAGAGCCCGTCCTCGTACACGTCGCTGTTGTCGGACGACACCCGGCCCCCGATGTCGGAGTGGTGGAACACGCAGGCCGTGAAGGCCGCCACCTTTCCCCGGTGGAAGATGGGAGAGAGAACGCAGACGTCATTGAGGTGGCCGGCCAGCGCCCACGGATCGTTCGTGATATACACGTCGCCCGGACGGAACGATTCTTCCGGCAGCTTCTCGACGAGCGCCTTGATTCCCAGGGCCATGGCTCCGGACTGGCCCGGCGTCGCGAAGGTGCCCTGCGCGAGCTCGCGGCCCCTGCGATCCGTGAACATGCAGGTGTAGTCGTGGGCGTCCCTGAGCAGGCTGGAAAACGCCGTCCGGGCCACGGCACCGTCCGCCTCGTCGACGATCGAGATGAGCCTGCGCCACAGGATCTCGAGCAGGATGGGATCGAAACCGGCGCTCATCTCTGCTCCTTTCCGAGTTCCACCCACAGGAACCCGTACTCGTCCACGCGCACCTCGCCGTCCTCGCCGACAACCACGGTGGATTCGCGCTCTTCCACGATGGCGGGGCCCCGGAAGCGGGCGCCCGGGAGGAGGCGGTAGCGGTCGTAGACCGTGAAGGGAATGAAGTCGCCGGCCTCGGGGGAATAGGCCGGACGCCGGCCCTTGACGGCCTCAGCCGGGTCGGCCTCCCCGGCGTCCCGCCTGGGCAGCCGCAGCAGCTTCTCGGGCAGGCTGGCGCGGACCTTGAAGTTGATGAACTCGATCTCGGAGTCGGGGTAGGTCCTCCCGTAGAGGCGTTCGTAGATCTCGTCGAAGCGCTTCCTGATCTCGCTGCGCTCCACCGCCGCGAAATCTCCGCCAGGGACCGGAATGTTCGTCTCGGCCCCCTGGCCCACGAAGCGAACGTCCACGCTTCGCTCGTACTTGACCTGCGGGCTGTCCCCGGTTTGCACGAGCGTCCTGGCCCCTTCGGTCTCGAGGTCCTCGTAGATCTTCTCGATCTCCGCGAAGTCGGCCGTGCCGAGGGGAGCCTTGTGGCTCCTGACCAGGTCGAACGCCCTGGGCGCCGTGAAGAAGCCGAGCGCCGATCCGACGCCCGCGTTGGGCGGAACGATGAACCTCGGCGCACCGAGCTTCCTGGCGAGTCCGTAGGCGTGCACCGGCCCGGCACCGCCGAAGGCGATTACCGAGACCAGGCGTGGATTCCCGCCCTTTTCCGCGATGTGCGTCTTGGCGGCCGCCGCCATGGTTTCATTTATGAGATCGTGGATGCCCCAGACCGCCTTCAGGAAGGGCACGCCCAGCGGTCCTGCGATCTTGCTTTCGATGCCCGCTTTCGCTTTCTCGCGGTTAAGCGGCATCTCTCCGCCAAGGAAGTAGTTCTCGTCCAGGTAGCCGAGCAGCAGATCGGCGTCGGTCACCCCGGGTTCGGTCCCGCCCCTGTCGTAGCAGATGGGGCCCGGGTCGGCCCCCGCGGATTCCGGACCGACCCTGAGCGTTCCGACCCTGGAGATCCTGGCGATGCTGCCCCCGCCGGCGCCGATTTCCATCAGGTCCACGACGGGAACCTGGATGGACAGTCCCGACCCCTTCATGAACCGCTGGACCCTGCCCACCTCGAAGGTGGGAACCACGCCCGCGACGCCGCCCTGGATCAGGCAGGATTTGGCGGTCGTTCCGCCCATGTCGAAACAGAAGATCTCCTCGATCCCGAAAAGGCGTCCGTAGTACTGGCCCGAGATCACCGCGGCGGTCGGCCCGGACTCGATGATCCGGACGGGAAACTCCGCGGCGGTCTCGATCGACGTGACGCCCCCCGAGGAGAGCATGATGAAAAGGCGCCCCTTGGATCCCAGGGACTCGAGCCTGCCGGACAGCTTCCTGAGATAGGCGCCCGTCAGGGGTTTGACATAGGCGTTGGTGACGGTCGTCGATGTCCTCTCGTATTCGCGGATCTGGGGGAGCACCTCGTAGGAGATCGACATGGAAACGTCCGGCGCCACCCGCGAGATGATCTCCTTGATCATCAGCTCGTGAACCGGGTTCTCGAAGGAGTTGAGGAGGCACACGGCGATCGACTCGACTCCCAGCTGGACGAGTCGCCGCACGACTTCTTCGGCCTCCCGGGGATCGAGGGCCCTCAGAACCCGGCCGTCGCTTCGCACGCGCTCGTCGACCTCGAGTCGCTGGCTTCGCGGCACGAGGGGCGCCGGGAACTCGGCGAACACGTCGTATGGCGCGTATCTCATCTCCCGGCCGAGCTCGAGCACGTCGCGGAAACCTCTCGTCGTGATCAGGCCGGTCCTGGCCCCCTTGCGCTCGATGATGGAGTTGATGACGAGGGTGGTGCCGTGGATCACCTCGTCGAGACGGCCGACGAAGCCCGGGACCTGGTTCGCGAGGCGGACCATGCCCTCTTCGACGGCGTCCGAGGGATCGCCGGGAGTGGTCAGGCACTTGTTGATCGACAGCTCGCCGGTCCGGTCGTCGAGCAGAACGAAGTCGGTGAACGTCCCGCCCACGTCGATGCCGATTCTCATGGTTCGCCTCCCTGAAAGCCGATCGGCTCGCGGAACTCGCCGAGAACGTCGTTCGCCTCCCTAGAAATCGATCGGCTCGCGGAACTCGCCGAAAACGTCCTTGAACACGCCGCTCATCTCTCCCACCGAGCAGTAGGCCCGCACGCAGTCCAGGATGTGCGGCATCAGGTTCTCGGTGCTGCCGCCCGCCCGGTCGCGGAGCTTGGCCAGGGCCGTGGCCGCTGCCGCGTCGTCCCGCGCCTCCCGGGCGCGGCGCAGCCGGGCGATCTGCTCCTCCTGCGCGGCGGGGTCGAACTCGTGCAGCTCCACGTCGCGTGACGAGCGCTCGTCCGAGGCGTACTTGTTGACGCCGACCTTGACCTTGGCCCCCGAACGGATGCGTTTCTCCTCCTCGTAGGCCTGGCGGGCCACGGTCTTCTGGATGTATCCGTTGGCCACGCACTTCACGATCCCGCCGAGGCCCTCGATGCGCTCCATCTCGGCCCGTATCCGCCGCTCCATCTCGCTCGTGAGCGACTCCACGTAGTAGGATCCGCCGAGGGGATCCACGGTGTCGCCGACGCCGACCTCCTCCTGCAGGATCTGCATCGTGCGCAGCGAGATCAGCGACGCCCGCTCGGAGGGGATGGTGTAGGCCTCGTCGTAGCAGCACAGCGCCATGGTCTGGGTGCCGGACAGGGCCGACGCCAGGGCGTAGTAGGCCATGCGCACGATGTTGTTCTCGGGCTCGCGGATGGTGAGCCCGCCGCCGCCCCCACCGAAGATGCCCCGCAGCATCATCGACTGGGGTTCCTTGGCCCCGAGCTCCTCCTTGCAGATCCTGGCCCACAGGCGCCGGCCGGCGCGGAACTTGGCCACCTGCTCGAAGAAGTTGCCGTGGATGTTCAGGTTGTAGCTGAAGCGGCCGAGGAACTCGTCCGGGGCCAGGCCCCGGGCCATCGCCCTTCTGGCGTACTCCTTGGCGATCAGGAAGGCCCAGGCCATCTCCTGCACCGGGTCGGCGCCGGACTCGCGGATGTGGTAGCCGCAGACCGAGAGCGGGAAGTAGCGCGGCAGCTGGCGCGCGCAGTACTCCACGGTGTCGGTGATCAG
>CAYZAI010000024.1:0-18496 GCA_964476305.1 uncultured Myxococcales bacterium | reverse complement strand
GGCTCCACGTCGTAGATCCAGGTGCCGCGACCGATGTACTCCTTGAGGATGTCGTTCTGGGCCGTGCCCATGATCCGGTCGGGAGGCACGCCCTGCTGCTCGGCCACCACCTGGTACATGGCGATCATGATCGACGCCACCGGGTTGATGGTCAGCGAGACCGAGATCCGCGAGAGGTCGATGCCCTCGAAGGCGGTCTCCATGTCCGCGAGGGTGTCCACGGCCATGCCCACGCGCCCGACCTCGCCCTCGGCCCGCGGGTCGTCCGAGTCGAGCCCGTTCTGGGTCGGCAGGTCGAAGGCCACGTTCAGCGCGTTCTGCCCGTGCTCGATCAGGTACCGGAAGCGCTGGTTGGTCTCTGCCGGGGAGCCGAACCCGGCGTACTGGCGCATCGTGAAGGGCCGCGAGCGGTACATGGTGGCGTGGATGCCGCGGGTGAACGGGTACTCGCCGGGATCGCCGAGATCCCTCGCGTAGTCGAGGTCGGAGATGTCCTCGGGGCCGTAGCTGACCTTGACCTCGATGCCCGACTCCAACGCAACCGGCCGCACCTGGGGTTTCTTCCTTGGTTTTTCCGTCATCTGCCGTTTTCCTCGACGAAGCGGACGATGTCCTCGAAAGGGGAGTCCACCGGGAACACGCCACGTACGCCCAGCTCCACGAGCTTGGCTACGTCGCGTTCGGGGATCACGCCGCCGACCATCAGCGGCTTGTCGCCGATCCCCGCCTCGCGCATCAGCCGCAACACCTCGCGGGAGATCGGCACGTGGGCCCCGGAGAGGACAGAGAGCCCGACCACGTCGACGTCCTCCTCGAGGGCGGTCTTGACAATCTCGTCCGGCGTCCTGTGCAGCCCGGTGTAGATGACCTCGATCCCGGCGTCCCGCAGGGCGTGGATCACGGTCTTGGCCCCTCGATCGTGGCCGTCGAGGCCGGGCTTGGCCACGAGCACCCGCCTGCGGGGGCCGCCCATCTCAGAGCCCCACGCTGATGCCGCCGTCCACGAACAGCACCTGGCCCGTGACGTAGCTGGCGTCCGGCCCTGCGAAGAACAGGTGAGCCGAGGCGATCTCCTTGGGATCGGCGAAGCGCCGCATCGGGATCTTGCCCATGATGCCCTTCTTGATCTCCTCGGGGATGCCGGAGGTCATCTGGGTCTCCGTGGCGCCGGGAGAGACGCAGTTCACCGCGATCCCGGGCCTGGCGAACTCGAGAGACAGGGTCTTGGTCAGCCCGATCACGCCGGCCTTGCTGGCCGAGTAGTTGGCCTGGCCGATGTTGCCCAGCACGCCGATCGAGGCGGTGTTGACGATGCGTCCGCCGCCGGCCTGGGACAGGGGCTCGAGGGCCGCCTGGCACATCAGGAACGTGCCTTTGAGGTTGACGTTGATCACCTGGTCCCACTTGTCCTCGGTGAGCTTCTTGACCATCGAGTCCTTGTTGATGCCCGCGTTGTTGATCAGGATGTCGAGGCGGCCGAACTTCGCGACGACCTCGGCCACCATCCGCTCGCACGCGGCCTTGTCCGTCACGTCGCCGACCACGGCGATGGCCTCGCCGCCCTGGGCCATGACGGCCGCCGCCACCTTGGCCGCGTCCGCCTCGCTGATGTCCTGGACCCCGATCTTCGCGCCCTCGGCCGCGAACAAAAGCGCCGTGGCCTCGCCTATCCCGCCGCCGCCGCCCGTGATCAACGCCACCTTGCCTTGCAGTCTCATGATGCCTTTCCTTTCTTCAGCAGCACGACCCATTCCGAGTCGAGCACCTGTTCGCCTTGCTGGTTGAACAGCTGGCCCTGGAACGTGGCGGTCCCCTTGTCGCCCTTGGCCGACTCCTTGAGGGCCCGGCACGTCAGCGTGAGCCGGATGGTGTCCCCGGGGCGGACCGCGCCGGTGAACTTCAGCGTGATCTGCATCACCGCGATGGTGGTCCCCTCGAAGATGCCGATCTGGTTGGCCATGCCCGTGCCGATGGAGGCGCAGAGCATGCCGTGGGCGATGCGCCCGCCGAAGGGGGAGTTCTTCATGAACTCCTCGTCGGTGTGCAGCGGGTTGAAGTCGCCGGAGAGGCCGGCGAAGGCCGCGATGTCGGCCTCGGTCACGGTCCGGGACATGGTCTCGAAAACCTGCCCGACCTCGAACTGGTCGAAGGTCATCCCTCTCATCTTGAACGCCATGGTTCGCACCTCCTTAAGGGCCGCCGCCTGCCTCGCGTTTTCGGCCCGCAAGATACCAGAGTTTTCGCCGCGACAACCCCGAAAAAGCGGTCGCGGGGCGAGGGGGCCGGAGGGAACCCTAGGACGCGAAGGCCTTTGGTGGTACAATCGCCGGCGACGGGCGAAGCGGGAAGGAAGATGCGGCCAATGCTGGTGCTCCTGGCGGTCGCGATGGCGCTGGCGGCATGCCATCACGCGGCGGAAACGGAGTCGGACGCCGCGCCCGGCAGCGACGGGGACGTCGATGCGGACGCCGACTCGGACGCCGACAGCGACACGGATGCCGACGTGGACGCCGATACGGACAGCGACACCGACGCGGACAGCGATACGGACGCCGACTGTCCGTTCAACAGCGGCTGGCCCTGCACGTGCAACCAGGCGGATTGCGGGAACGGCGACATCTGTGTGGGAGTCCAGGGCATGGGCGACGGCACGGCGGGCTTCTGCACGCACCAGTGCACGGACGATGGCGACTGCAGCGAGTCGTTCGCGGGGCAGGGTAGCTGCGAGTTGACCGAGGACGAGGTCACTTTCTACTGCGGACTCTTCTGCACCGACGGCGACGACTGCCCTCCGGACCAGGACTGCCAGTTCGCCCAGGATTTCGACATCTGGCTCTGCCACCCGTAGGGACTACACGGATCAAAGCGAAATCGCTGATCAATCCGGTTCCGGCCCGTAGTCGGGCGGGCGCGGGGCGAAAGGTCACAACGGGTTGCAACTGGCGGGGACCGTTGTTAGTGGCCGATGGAAATACCTTGACTAAGTCATGGACTAAGTCCACTATTGGGGTCATGGAAAGCGTGAACGTCCACGAAGCCAAGACCCATCTTTCGCGGCTCCTGTCGCGGGTGGAGGCGGGCGAAGAGATCGTCATCTCGCGCAGTGGCAAGCCCGTGGCCAGGCTGGTGCCGCTGGAGGCCGCGCCGGCACCGCGGGTCTGGGGCCGCGACCGGGGCCTCGTGCGCGTTGCCGACGGCTTCGACGACCCGCTCCCGGGAGAGCTGCTCGACGCCTTCGACGCGGGCGGCCCGCTCGGCCCGGAGTGAAGGGAGGCGGGGCGGTGGACGGCGCGATGCGATTCCTGATCGACACGCACGTCTGGTTGTGGCTCGAGACGAGCCCCGAACGCATCCCGGACGCGACCCTCGCGCGGCTTTCCGCCCCCGAGACCCGGATCGTCGTGTCGGCGGCGAGCATCTGGGAGTTGGCGATCAAGCACCACGCGGGTCGGCTGGAGCTTCCCGCTCCCATCGACGACTGGGTGGCGGATCGGATGGCCCGCTCGAGGCTGGAGCCGCTTCCCATCACGACGGCCCACGCCCTCGGTGCGGCGGCGCTGCCCGGGCACCACCGGGATCCCTTCGACCGCATGCTCCTGGCCCAGGCGCGGATCGAGGGCCTGCCCATCGTCTCGACGGACCGGGCCTTCGCGCTGTACGGAACACCACCGGTCTGGGAGTGACTGTTAGGAAGCGGAGTCAACCCCACCTTGATCGCCCGCGAACACCGGTGGTAGGGTCGTCTTCCCGGTTTCCCGGGGAAGCGGCAGGAGGCGTTCGTCATGGATTTCAGGTTCAGCGAGGAGCACGAGTTCTTCCGCGGGGCGGTCAGGGACGCGGTCGACAAGCTGGTCAAGCCCCGGGCGGTCGACATCGACGAGAAGAACGAGTTCCCCCGCGACCTGTGGAACGAGTTCGCTGCCCTGGGCTACCTGGGCCTGCGCCACCCGGAGCGCTACGGCGGCATGGACGCCGATGTGATGATGGCGATGATCTTCTATGAGGAGCTGGCCAGGGGCTCCTGCGGCTTCGCCATGGCCGTGACGATGCAGATCCTGATGGGGACCTACTTCGTCGGCCGCTTCGGCACCGAGGAGATCAAGCAGCGGGTGCTGGTCCCGGCGATCCAGGGCGAGAAGATCGGCACCATCTGCTTCACCGAGGACCAGTCGGGCTCGGACCTCGGCGGCACGCGCACCACGGCCGCGCCCCGGGACGGGGGCTGGGTGATAAACGGCCGCAAGCAGTGGATCACCAACGGGCCGGTCTGCGACTTCTGCACCGTGCTGGCCCAGACCGACCCCGCGAAGGGCATGGACGGCCTGAGCTTCTTCCTGGTCGAGAAGGGGATGGAGGGCTTCGCCACGGGCCAGGAGCTGGACAAGCTCGGCTCCCGGGGGTCGATCACCGGCGAGCTGATCTTCGACAACGTGTTCGTGCCCGGCGAGAACCTGCTGGGCGAGGGTCCGGGAGGCGGCGCGAAACTGTCGACGGACATCCTGAACGAGGTCCGGGTGATGACGGCGCTCAACGCCTGCGCCATCGCCGACGAGGCGATGAAGGACGCCCGCGGCTTCGCCCTCCAGCGCGAGGCCTTCGGCAAGCCGATCGCCGGCTACCAGCTGATTCGCGCCAAGTTCGCCGATCACTGGGCCTGGCACGACGCCGCGCGGCTGCTGGCGTACAAGGCGGCGTGGATGATCCAGGAGGGGATGAGCTGCCAGTTCGAGTGCATGATGGCCAAGATGTTCGCCACCGAGATGTGCCAGAAGGCCGTGGACGAGGCGATGCGGATCTACGGCGGCAACTCCTTCGCCATGGAGTACGCGCCGCAGCGGTACTTCCGGGACGCCAGGTTCCTGCTCTTCGGCGGCGGGTGCCACGAGGTGCTTCGAAACGCCATCGGCGCGGCGTACCTGCGGGCCGGCAAGTCGGGCCGGTGACAGGGGAGGACGGGATGACGCTCAAAGTGGCGGTGCTGGTCAAGCAGGTCCCGGACCACGAGGCCACTGTGCGGACCTCCGGGGACGGGCTCGAGATCGAGATCGAGGAGCGCTGGGTCACGTCGTTCTTCGACGAGATCGCCCTCGAGGCCGCGGTGTCGCTGAAGAAGGGCGTCCCGGACGCCGGGCTCAAGGCGTTCTCGGCCGGCGGCAAGCGGGCGGTGGAGGCCCTGCGACGGGCGATGGCCATGGGCGTCGACGAGGTCGAGCGGGTCGGCGACGAGGCGATGGAAGGGGCAGGCGGTCCGACCGTTGCGCGGGCCCTGGCCGCGGCGCTTTCACGCTGGCAACCCGACCTGGTGCTCTGCGGCAAGCAGGCCGGCGACGACGACATGGGTGCGGTGGGGCCGATGATCTCGGTGCTGCTGGGGATGCCGTTGGTCAACGCGGCCACGTCGCTCGCGGTGGACGCGGCGGCGCGGAAGGCCACGCTGACCCGGAGCGCGGACGGCGAGCGCTGGACCGTGGAGGCGCCGCTGCCCCTGGTGGTCACGGCCGAGAAGGGCATGGCCGAGCCCCACGTGCCGGTGGTGATGCGGGTGATGAAGGCGATGCGGGCCGCGGTGCCCGCGGTGACCCTGGCCGAGCTGGGTGTCGAGCCGGCCGCGCCCGGCGTGAGGCGGCTCGGGTACTCGGGACCGCCCGGCCGGCCCGAGGTGCGGATGGTGGAAGGCGTCGACGAACTTGCCCGACTGCTGCGGCAGCGCGGCGTGCTGTCCTGATGGAGGCGAACGTGGCCGGTGAACTCTGGGTCCTGGCGGAGACGAGGAACGGCGCCCCCACCCGGACCACGGCCCAGGTCGTGGCCGCCGCGCGGAAGCTGGCTGGAGAGAAGGGGCTCCCGTGCCCGGCGGTGCTCGTCGGGGGCGATCGGGTGGCGGCGGACGCGGTGGCGCGGCTCGCTGACCGCGTGCTGTGGCTGGGGCAGGAGGCGCTTGGCGATTACGACGCCCAGCTCCACTGCGCCGCGCTGAAGGCCCTGGCGGATTCCCGCGGCGTGCCGGTGGCGATCCTGGCCCCGCTCTCTGCCCGCACCGCCGAGGTGCTCCCGCGCCTGGCTGTCTTGTGCGGCGGCGAGTACGCCGGCTCATGTGTCGGGCTGCGCTGGGAGGGCGACGAGCTGGCCGCCCGGCGGCCCGTGTACGGCGGCAAGGTCTACGAGGAGCTGGCCTTTGTCCGAGCCCCGGCGGTGATCGCGGTTCGGCCGGGCTCGTTCGAGGCCGGACCGCCGCCGGGCGCGCCGGGGGAGGTCGAAGAAGTGGAGGTGGACCTTCCCGCGCCCTCGGGGGTGATGGTGGTCTCGCGGATGGCCCCCCTCCCGGCCTCCCCCCGGGAGGGGGAGGGGAAGCAGATGGCGGCCAGTGTCGATCTGGCTGACGCGGGCACGATCGTGGCCGGCGGCCGAGGGGTCGGCGGGGATTCCTACCGTCTGGTCGAGGAGCTGGCCGCGGCTCTGGGCGGAGCGGCGGCGGCCTCCCGCGCCCTGGTGGACGCCGGGGAGCGGCCTCACGAGCAGCAGGTGGGCAAGAGCGGCAAGACCGTCTCGCCCGAGCTGTACATCGCCTGCGGCATCTCCGGGGCGATCCACCACGTTCTGGGCATGAACACCTCGAAGGTCGTCGTCGCCATCAACTCCGATCCGGACGCGCCGATCTTCCGCGCGGCGGACTTCGGCCTGGTGGGCGACGCCGCGAAGATCATCCCCGATCTGGTAGCCGCCATCGGCGCTGCGAAGGAGTGAGGACGGCGGATGATCACCGGACTGCACACCCTCGCTTCAAGCGGATCCCGGAGAACGAGCCCGATCCGGCCGGCTCACCCTACCCCCCAACCCCCCTTCCTGCGAGGAAGGGGGGCTTTGAAAACAGGCATTCTCCCCCTTCCCTCGCTGGGAAGGGGGCCGGGGGGATGGGGGAGGGACGAGGGCCGGGTCCTAGGCAGAGGCCTCGATGAGTGACGCGGAAGAGCTGGACGTCGTCGTCGTCGGCGCGGGCGTCGCGGGTCTTTCCTGCGCCTTCGAGCTGGCCTCGGCCGGGCTGGCGGTGGCGGTTTGCGAGCGCGGGGACGTGGCCGGCGCCAAGAACCTGTCGGGCGGGCGGCTCTACCTCGAGCCCCTGCGCGACCTGTGCGGCGAGCTGCTTTCGGGCGCGCCCTTCGAGCGCGAGGTGGTCTCCGAGTCGGTAGTGCTCACCCACGGCGACGCCAGCACGACGATCCGCCTGGACCACGGGTCCGGGGAGCGGCCCCGTTCGGTGACCGTGCTTCGGGCGAAGCTCGACCGTTTCCTGGCGGAGCGCGTGAACGAGAAGGGCGGCTTCGTCATGGGCGAGCAGCGCGTGGACTCGCTGCATCGCGAGGACGGCCGCATCGCCGGCGTGTTGGTCGGCGGCGAGCCGCTTCCGGCCCGGGTGGTAGTGGCCGCGGACGGGGCCCTGTCGTTCCTCGCGGCAGAGGCGGGCCTCAGGCCAGAGCGGTCGCCCGAGCACTACGGCGTCGGCGTCAAGGAGCTGATCCGGCTCGACCGTGCGGTCATCGACGAGCGGTTCAACGTGGCCGCCGGCCAGGGAGCGGCCCGGATGTACGTCGGCGACGTCACCGCCGGCCTTCCCGGGGGCGGGTTCCTCTACACCAACGACGACAGCATCTCCCTCGGCCTCGTGGTCCGGATGGACGCGCTCTCGCGGCTGGGCGGCGAGGCGCGGCTGCCCGATCTGGTCGAGGCGTTCAAGAGCGGCCCGGCCACGGCCCCGCTGATCGCGGGCGGCGAGACCGTCGAATACGGCGCCCACCTGATCCCCGAGGGCGGTCACGGCGCGCTGATCGAGCCCGGCGTCCCGGGGTTGCTGCTGGCAGGCGACGCGGCCGGGCTGGTGCTGAACACGGGCAACCTCCTGCGCGGGATGGACCTGGCGATGGCATCCGGCGTGCTCGCCGCGCGCAGCATCGTCGCTCACCGCGAGCAGCCGGCGAGCGAAGCGTGCCTGGCGCACTACCGGGAGGCCCTTTCGGACAGCTTCGTGATGCGGGAGCTCGGTGTTCACCGCAAGGCGCCGCGGATCCTCGCCAACGAGCGGCTGTACACCACCTGGCCCCGCGAGGTCGTGACCATGACGCGGTCGCTGTTCACCGTGGACGCCGCGGGCCGATCGGTGCCGGTGAAGAGGGCGGTGAAGGACCTGCGGCGGAACGTGGGGACGTGGACGGCTTTCCGGGATGCCCTGCGCATCCTCGGTCTGTAGGAATCGCGATGAAGGTCGAAGAGAAGGTCGCGAAAAACGCCATCAAGCCCCACACCGGGTCTCACATCGAGCTTCACGAGGCCGAGTGCGCCGTCTGCGCGACCCGCGCCTGCATCGCCGCCTGCCCGGCGGGGCTGTACCAGGTCGAGCCCGCCACCGGGAGGGTGATGGTCGACCACGCCGGGTGCCTGGAGTGCGGCACCTGCCTGATCGTCTGCCCCCGCTGCGGCGTGACCTGGAAATACCCGGAGCCCGGGCATGGCATCCACTACCGCCACGGTTGACGATCTGGTCGCCGGGATCCGGGCGGGCCGGCGCGACGCCCTGGCCCGGGCCATCTCCCTGCTCGAGGACGGGCACCCGGACGGCGCGGCGATCCGCGCGCGGCTCCTCGTCGACTCCCCGGGGACGGCGGCGCGGATCGGCGTGACCGGGCCTCCCGGCTGCGGCAAGAGCACGCTGGTGGACGCCCTGGCGCTCCGCCTGGCGGATCGCGGCCTTGCCGTGGGGATCGTCGCGGTGGACCCGTCCTCGCCGGTGACCGGCGGTGCGTTCCTCGGGGACCGGATCCGCATGGGAAAGGTCGCGTCCCGGCCGGACGTCTTCATCCGCTCCATGGCGTCCCGGGGCGTGCTGGGCGGGCTGGCCGCGGCCGCAGCGGGTGCGGCGGACCTGATGGCGGCCTGCGGCTTCGACACGGTGATCCTCGAGACCGTGGGCGTGGGCCAGTCCGAGGTGGCGGTGGCCCGGGTCGCCGACGTCGTGTTGGTGGTGCTGGCGCCAGGGGCCGGGGACGGGGTGCAGGCGATGAAGGCCGGGATCATGGAGATCGGTCACGTGTTCGCGATCAACAAGGCCGACCTGGAGGGGGCCGAGGCGGCCCGCTCCGCTGTCGAGGCCGAGGTCCGCTCGCGCCCCGGGGACCCGGTTCCGGTGCTCCCGACCTGCGCCCTCACCGGCGAGGGCGTGGAGGCGCTGCTGGGGGAGCTGGGGCTTCGGATCAGCCCCGGCGGCGGAGCAGCTCGCGGATCGTGAGCCGCCCGTAGTCCCGGAAGGTCAGAGCCAGGCTGCGCAGATCGAGGTTGCTGAACAGGTTGTCCCAGATGCCCGGGGGCAGCATCGCCGGGATGCAGCCATGGGCGTACTCGAGCATCCAGGTGTCCTCGCGGATGCGGTAGCCCTTGGCCGACCGCGCGGGCAGCACCGCGTGGTCGCCGGGCCCGAAGATGGTCTTCTCGACCACCCCCTCGGGGTAGGCCCACATCTCGCCCTCGAACACGAAGTCGTGGACCGTGGCCAGATATCGCCCCGAATGGCCCTCCGTGCCGATCGGCGAGCCGAAGAGGAGCAGGTACTCGGTCAGCGAGGCGTGCAGGATCGTCATCGTGCCCAAGGCTCCGTTGGCCGAGTTCAGGATCCACCGCTGCCGCTTCTCGATCCGACCCGGCCAGCGGGAATCCAGCAGGTCGACGAGGCGCGCGATGCGCTCCGCGCGGGGCAGATCCCATGAGGCCGCCTCGCGCGCGGCGGTGTGCAGGGCGTCGATGTCGAACAGTCTGGGCATGGGGGTTCCTCCGACGACAACGTACCGTCGGCCGGACGGGAAGTCGAGGGTGGGCTTTTCAGTGTTGTGGGGTCGCGGAATGGATCGGGTCGTTCAGGTGTTCCATGGGGCAAGGAAACGGACCAACCGGTCGGAGAGGACGATGAACGAGCGCCACAGCGGCTCTGCCAGTCTGGCCGTCCTGGGGATCGCGGGCACCGCGGCGTGGCTGCTGCTTCCCCGGTGGGTCGAGGCCGCGCCGTTCGAAGTGGATACCTTCTGCGATTCGCTCGCCGACGGAGATGCCGACGACGGCGCGGTGCGAGGCCGCCCGGCCGGCGCCGGTGAGATCAGGTACCACTACACTCCCATCAGCTGGAACCTCCATGGTTGCTTCACGTGCCGACCCGCGACCCCCGGCGTCGACGACGGCCGGGTCGGTCCGTGGGCGTCATTCCGGCGAACGTGCGTGGCCTGGCCCCTCGCGCCGCGCGGCCGTGCCCCTCCCGCGATTCGTCCCTAGAAGTGGCGCAGGTGAGGGCAGGGGCCCCGTCACGTCCGCTTGCGGGACGCCGGGGCGCCGTGCCCACGGGGAAGACGATCGCAGGATATGGAGAAGAACCATGAAGACATCGACCAGGATTTCGTTCCGCAACATTCCGAGCAGCACCGAGGTCTTCTCGGCCGTGGAGCGCCGGGCGGCCCACGTCCGGCACATCCACAGGGCGGTGGAGAGTTGCCGGGTGTCGCTCGATCGGCCCTCCCGGCGGCATCGGAGCGGCAACCCGCTGCGCGTCGCCGTCGAGATCCACGCGGCCGGGACCACGCTCGTCGCCCGCGCCACGAGCTGCGATGGCGAGCCCGCGAGCGCAGTGGCGGCCATCAACGAGGCGTTCGGCGCGGTGGAGAAGCAGCTGAAGGACAGGCTCGCCCGACGGCGGGAGCCGAGGGTCGCGCCGCCGGGCAGGAGCGGGGAGGTCTTGGACCTCGTCTCCTGAAAAGGTGTCCGGCTACTCGGTCCAGTCGTGGCAGCACGGATCGTAGGCGTGCTCCTCGTCGCAGCGATCCCCCTGTCGGAAAAGCGCGATGCAGGACTGGACGAGCTGGTAGTAGAAGTCGCCCATCTCGTTGTCGGCGGGCTCGACGTCGCGGTTGTATTCGCTGTCCCAGGTGTCGATGAAGCAGCCGTCCGGCGAAGTCGCGCAGTCGCACAGCGGGGCTACGCCGCACTGCTGGCGCTGGGCGATCCACTCGTTCCAGCCGGTGATTGTGGCGATCGGGACTTCCGGGTTGTCGATGAGCGTCTCGAACTGCTTGCGGAAGGTCCTGCCGTGATGCTTGGGGGTCGCCGTGGCGGCGTTGCTCATGTAGTCCGCCTGGTAGGCCATGGTGATCGAGACCTGCTCCAGCTCGTCGCCGAGCCACGCGCCGCGCTGGAAGCAGGGCTGGTTGTCCAGGGGGGACTCCTCGCACCTCTGCAGGAAGCTCCAGTTGGGGCCCGGATCCTGGTACACGCCCCACATCCGGCGGACGGTGTAGTCCTGCTCGAGCTCGAGGAGCTTGGGCTCGCTGACCGGGCTCCAGTCGTTGTCGGTGACGAGGATCAGCGGCTTGCCCAGGTACTCGAACTGCATGCCGGGGTAGTCGCCGAGCTTCTGCAGCAGGGCGTCGACCATGTTCACCGCCGGATCGGTGCCCGCCTCGGGAACCGGCACCCAGGGCACGATGCGCGGCGCGTCCGTTACGCCGCTCCAGACGGCCAGCATCCGATCGAACGGCTCGATGATCATCTCGGGCGCCTGGTTTCCGTTCACGTAGGCGTGGTTCGTTACGTCCACGAAGACGAACTCCACGCCGAGGTCGCTGATCTGCTCGGCGTGGGTGGCGAGCAGCGCGTCGTTCGCGCTCAGGCAGTAGTACCCTGCGGCGGGCTGGTCCCAGTAGTGGAACACCTGGTAGCCACCCCAGTCCTGGTCGCCCCCCAGCACCTCGGAGATGTCGTGGACGGGGCTCGCGCCGGCGGCGGGGCAGTGCCACGTGTGATAGAACATGCCGATTTTCGGGATGCTCGGATCGAAGACGTCGTCCTCGCAGAGGAACTTCTCCGTGTCGCACACGTAGCGGGTGCCCGGGCAGTCAGCCGTGTTCGCGCACTCCACGCAGTACCCGCTGACGCACACGTTGCCGGACGGCTTCCAGTTGCAGGGGTTGATGAGGATCGTGCACTTATCCCGGCAGATGCCCATGAAGCAGCCCCGAGTCAGCCCCGGACAATCCGTGTCCACGGTGCATTCCGGCCCGGTATCCGTGTCTCCATCCCCGTCGGTGTCCGTGTCGGTGTCGGTGTCCGCGTCGGTGTCCGTATCCGCGTCGCCGTCCGTGTCGGCGTCGGAATCGGCGTCCGTGTCGTTGTCCGCGTCGGTGTCCGCGTCGGAGTCCGAGTCGGAGTCCGTGTCGCCATCGGCGCCCGCGCCGCCGCCGCAGCCCCAGGCTTCCAGCACCAGCAAGAATGCGAGCAGGCCGAGGGTGGGCGATCGCTTCATCATGGCTTCTCCTCTTTCCTTTGCGCGGTGCGGACCAGGAAACCATAACATCGCCGCTGCGGCCGGGCCACCAGGATCCGGGCGCCTGGATCCGGGCGGCGTGTTTTGGCTCGCTTCGAAACGCTGCGCGAGTAAGATGGCGCGATGCACGAAGCGGATCTCGAGAGAGCGAGGCGGAAGCGCATCCCCGAGCACAAGCATGTCTTCGGGGTCGACGTGCTCGGCCCCGATGACGCCCACGCGATCGGGCGCGAGAGGCCGAGAGTGGGCCACGTGCCCAGAGGCAGGCTCTCGCAGTGGTTCGCCACCGCGATCTGCGGGAACGACATCACCTCCTCCTGCCTGTACGTGGCGGCGATCTGCACGGCCTACGCCGGCCGCCTCGCGCCGGTCTGCCTGCTGCTCGTCGCCGGGCTGCTCTACCTGTTCCGGAGCGTCTACGGGGAGGTCGTCGGCGCGCTGCCCCTGAACGGGGGGGCCTACAACGCGCTGCTCAACACATCGAGCAAGTTCAAGGCCTCGATCGCGGCGTGCATGACCATCCTCTCCTACATCGCGACCGCGGTGATCAGCGCCAAGACGGCGGTCGAGTACGCGTCCCTTGTCGTGCCGCTCCCGATCCTCCCCGTGACCGTCTGCGTGCTGGGCGCGTTCGCGCTGCTCGCAATCCTCGGCATCTCGGAATCGGCGCGGGTGGCGCTGGTCATCTTCGTCTTCCACATGCTGACTCTCGTCGTCCTCGTCGCGGTTTCGGTCTGGTTCCTGGTCCTCCACCGCGAGATCCTCGCCGGCAACTGGTCGAGCCCCCTGCCCGAGGGCCACGGCTGGCTCGTGGCGATCTTCTTCGGCTTCGCCTCGGGCCTGCTGGGGATCTCGGGCTTCGAGTCCAGCGCGAACTTCGTGGAGGAGCAGGCGCCGGGGGTCTTCCCCAAGACGCTGCGCAACATGTGGATCGCCGTGAGCGTCTTCAACCCGTTGATCGCGCTGTTGGCCCTGAGCGTCATGCCGATAGCGGAGATCGTGAACGAGACCAACCGCGACTTCCTGCTCGCGTCGATGGGCGCAAAGGCCGGCGGCGTGTGGCTGCAGTACTTCATCTCGATCGATGCGGCGCTGGTGCTCTGCGGAGCCGTGCTGACCTCGTTCGTCGGCGTCGGCGGGCTGGTCCGCCGGATGGCGCTGGATCGCTGCCTGCCGCAGTTCCTCCTGCTCACCAACCGCCGTGGCACTACGTACCTCATCTTCCTCCTCTTCGCCGGGCTGTGCGCGTCGATCCTCGTGCTCACCGGAGGCGACCTGTTCGCGCTGGCCGGCGTGTACACGATTTCCTTCCTCGGCGTGATGGCGTTGTTCGTGGTGGGCAACATGCTGCTCAAGATCCGCCGCGCCCGACTGCCTCGTCCCGAGCGCGCCGGTTGGATGACCCTCCTGGTCTGCCTGCTGGCCGCCTGCGCCGGGATCGCGGGAAACGTGATCATCGACCAGCGCTACCTGGGCTACTTCCTGGCCTATTTCGTGCCCACCGTGGCCGTCGTCGCCGTGATGCTGCTTCGGGTGCACCTGCTCAAGCTGACCCTGGTGCTCGCCGCCGGGTTCACCAGCAGGATCCTGAGCCTCAGCAGGCGATTCTCGGCGAGCATCACCGCGAAGATGGACGAGATCAACTCTCTGGGCATCATCTTCTTCGCCGACGGCGACGAGGATCTGGCGACGCTCAACAACGCGATGCTCTACGTCCGCCAGAACGAGCTCACGAAGCGCGTGCGCGTGGTTCACCTGCACGAGGGCGAGCCCTCGGAGGTGACCAGCCGGCTGGCCGGTGCCCTGGAGATGCTCGACGAGGTCTACCCCGAGATCAAGATCGAGTTCGTCGTCCTGCCGGGGCGTTTCGATCCGGCGGCCGTCGAAGAGATCTCGACGCGGTTCCACGTGCCCCACAACTACATGTTCATGGGTCACCCGAGCGAGCACTTCCCCTACCGGCTCGAGGAGTTCAGCGGCGTGCGGCTCATCGTCTGAAGCGTCACGCGGAGGCACCCCTCCCCGCGGCGGATGTCCACATCCGGAGGGTTCCAGCGGTCCCCTCTGTCCTACAGGGGGTTGCCGAGCAGATCGATCAGGTCGACGGCGAAGGCCAGGGCGAGCAGACCGAAGAACGTGAGGCCAGTGCCGACGAGCACGAGCTTGACGATGCGTCCCGTGGTCGGGCCCGAAGCGGGGCGTTCGCGGGCGGCGAACCCGGCGGGCAGGCCCGCGACCCAGCCGCGGAGAGCGGCCACGACCCGCACGAACCAGCGGCGCCGCAGCCCGGCCACGCCGAGGCCGACGAGCGCCCCGGCCACGAGCAGGGTCGCGCCGTCGATCTGCCAGGCGGGCCAGCTCACGAGGCCGCCGAGGGCCACCGCGATCCAGCGCCGCGCGGAGGCCCCCGCGGGCGCCGTGGAGAACAGGAAGACCGCCAGCGCCGCCAGCAGGACGAGCAGCACGCCGGCAGGGTACGGCAGCCACGAGCGGGCGTAGAAGAAACTGACCGCCAGCGGCCGGCCGCCTTCCACCCAGTAGCGCGAGTAGTCGAGGCGCACACCGTCCCGCGGCAGCTCGATGCGGACGCCCACGAGCCCCCCGGCCGTCTCGCCGCCCGCGTCCTCGGTCATGTCGTCTCCGTCGCCTGCCGGCGCCACGCGGATCGGCTCGACCGAGTGTGCCGGGCGGTGCCACGCGCCCTCGCCCCGGAAGACCTGCGGCTCCACGTCGCCCCGAAGCTCCCCGTAGACGTTCCGCGCCGGGAGGAACACGGTCCAGGCGACCGTGGACACGGGCAGCTCGAGCGCCGGCAGCTCGAGCGTGGAGGATCCGGCCAGGCCGAGGGCCGCGGCGTCGTCCTCGTACACCACGCGGATCGTGAACGGCTCGAGCCGATCGCCGCCTTCGGAGCGCTTGAGCGGCAGCACCAGGCGGCCCTTCCCGTCGCGGCTGGGGCGGATCGCGTCCCCGTCCAGGTGGACCGAGCGCACCTCGGCGCCCGCAGGCAGCGTGAGGGCGAGGGAGGGTCGCAGCCGGTTGCGCAGGGTGATGCGCATGTCGGTGATGAGGCGCCCCTCCGGCGAGAGGGTGGACAGGGCGCGAACCCGATCCACCGAGGCGGAGGCCGGCTCGACTTCGGGCAGGCGGATCGCCGACAGGCGCACGCGCGGGTCGGCCGCGTGGTAGCGGTAGGCGCGGATGATCGGGCTGACTGCCGAGAGCATCATCTCCTCGGGAAGCTGGCGCACGTCCACCGCGACGACGTCCCGGCTCTCCCGCTCACCGAGCTTCAGCTTGCCCGGCACCTCCACCGCCAGCCAGCCGTGCTCGCGCTCGACACCGATGCAGCGCGGCAGGGGAGCGTCGAACTCGACCTCCTGCTTGGGGAGCTGCTGCCTGAGGCGCAGGGAGATCTCGTACTTGTTGCGGATCGGGAAGGCGGTCTCGCCCCGCACGATCGTGCCCCGGCCCTCCGGATCGTCCTCGAGCGTGAAGCGGAACGCGCCTTCCCCGTCGGCGGAGACCACGGTCGTTCCGGCCGGAACGATCAGGTCGAAGCGCCTGGCACCGGCGTAGAGGATCGTGTAGCGCACGACGGTGAACAGATCGAGGGCACCCTCGTCCACGGACAAGAGGTTCAGGGTCTCGGCGAACACGCGCGCCTCGGCATCCTCCTGCTGCCCCAGGTCCTTGAAGCCCACCAGGTGGATGCGGGTCGTGGGTTGGAGCGTGGCCTCGAGCCGCGTGCTCCCGCCGTCGGGCCGCACCTCGGCTCGCACGGCCCCGTCGAGGCGGGGCTCGAGCTCCTCTCCGGGGAACGCCAGCGAGACCTGCGTCACGGGCGTGCGGGGTACCAGGAAATCGTACTCGAGGGAGCCCCGCGGGCCCCTGGCCGGGACGAGCACGTCGAGATCCACGGTGACCTCGCCGTCGGCGCGCGTGGCCCAGACATGGTAGCCGTTCAAGCGCGCCACCGGGATCCGCTTGCCGGCCACCGCGGCGCGCACGAGCACCACGTCTTCCCCGATCAGGGGCACCGTCTTGTAGCGTCCGGGCTTGCCGAGGGTCACCTGCAGCCGGACCCGCAACTCGAGGGCGCCCGGGATCGACCGGCCGCTGTACTCGGAGGAGCCGAGGGCGACGGTCGGCCCCTCGACCAGCACCGCACGATCCCGGACCTCGCCGACCCTGTCGCGCAGGGCGCGCCACTCGTCGAGGGGCACTTCCACCTGTGACGAGACGGTCACGCACCCGCCGGCGAGGGAACACTCCGGTGCCGGAACGGTCGTGCGCGAAGGGCTCGGCCGGTATTCCCCCATAGCCTGGTCGAACGCGACCTCGCCGCTTTCGGGCGCCGCGGGCAACGGGGCCGCCGGCGGGTTGACCGCGCTCAGAAACGCCTCGTTCTGGGGAACCATGATCGCGTCGAAGTTGTTGTCGGCCCAGGCCTTGCGGGCGGCGCCCGCGGCCTCGGCCGCCGCAAAATCGCCTCCGGACTCCTCATCCTGGGCCCGGACACCGGGCGCCGCGGCCAGGGCGGCGATCAGCAGCGCGCCGGAGAACCAATGGCCGGGAAACGTGTGCGACAGGCTAGGCATGTGGCACCTCCCGCGGCGGTTCCCGGCGTTCGGTGGCGAGCACGACGATCAGCGTCGCTCCGGTGGCCAGCGAGACGAACAGGGGGTAGCCGAGCATCAGCCCGAGCACGAAGGCGATGCCGACCGCGCAGGCCAGGTTGCGGAGAGTGAGCACCTCGATCATGCGCCAGGGGGCGTGAACCAGCTCCCGGGCGCGGGTGCCAAGCGGGCCCCATCGCAGTCGCGAAAGCGAGATCAAGAGCGCCACGTCCGCGCCCCAGACGATGCGCCGGTGCACGCCGAGAGCGTAGTGGGCCAGGAACAGGAGGGCGGCGAGGCCGGCCCCGGCGATGATCCAGCGCCGGATCGAGCGGGGCGCCGCGACCACCAGCAGGGTCAGGATCAGCGCCGCGGCGAACGCGCCGAAGTGCACCAGCAGGTACAGCTCCCGGGCGGCGTACGTCACGGCGATCGCCGGGGTCTCCCTTCCCAGGAGGATCCGGCCGAAGCGGTAGCGCTCGCCGGTGAGCGGGAACTCGGCCCGGATCGCCTCGCCGCCGGTGCGGCGGTTCGCCTCCTTGTCGTAGATCACCCGGCGCTGGGCCAGGATGTTCTCGTACTTGCCGCCGGCCCAGGCGTGCCGGATCCACATGGCCTGGCCGACGAAGTCGCGGATGCGGCGGAACGGATCGTAGCGGATCGCCGAGTATTGCGTGAGGTTGGCATCGAAATCGAGGGTCGACATCCCGGCCGGCAGGTACAGGTGCCAGACCGCGCGCATCGTGTCCACGTCGAGCTCGGGCAGGGTCACCGACACGCGGCCCAGGTGTCCGAGGGTCTCACGCCGCTCCTTGTAGGCCAGCTCCACCACGAAGCTCGACTCCTCCACCGCCGACTCCTCGATCGCCGGGATGTTGAGCTGCATCCCCTGGGTGACGCTGTTGGGCGAGAAGAGCGAGGCGGGGTTGGCGGCCAGCACGGCCTCCCAGCGGCTGGGATCCGAGTAGTACAGGTTGGCGACGTCGCTCAAGGTCTCCCCCGGCCGCACCGTATGGATGCGCGTCTCCCCCAAGCGGATCCGTTCGGACTGGCGCAGGGGCACGAGCAGCCTCTCCCGGCCCGGGCCCTCGCCCACCGCTGGCCGCACGGGCTGGCCGTCGATCAGGCAGTGGGTGAGCTGGGCGCCGGCAGGGAGCAGCACGCCCAGGTACTCGCGCACGTTGTTGCGGATGCGCAGCTTGGCCTTGGTCACCACGGTGCCGTCCTCGGCCAGCACGGTCGAGGCCTGCAGCTCCTCGATGACGGTTGTGGTCAGCTCCACCTGTGCGTGGCGCGCGACCGCCACCTGGATCGCCGGGGGCCGGGCGAAGCTGAAGCCCAGGCAAAGCGGGCTCGAGGAGAGCTCCGCGAGCTCGGCCGGCAGGTCACGGGCGCCGAGCTCCTCGGCGTCCTCGATCGCGGCCACGGATATCGACAGCCAGTCCTGGCCCTGCACGCCGGCAGCGACGGTCAACGGCACCCCGGGAGGGGGCAGCGGCATCTCGAGCCGGATCGGCCCCTCGGCCGC
>CAYZAI010000023.1:12446-22504 GCA_964476305.1 uncultured Myxococcales bacterium | reverse complement strand
AACCAGCTGGTCTTGTCCCCCGGCCCCTTCGACGCCGGCAAGCCCTCATCCCCCGGCCCTTCGGTGCCGGTTGGCCCTCATCCCCCGGCCCCTTCTCCCGTGAGGAGAAGGGGAGGCTGGCGCTTTCGATCCGGCTCCCTCTCCTTACGGGAGAGGGCTGGGGTGAGGGCTGTCGCGAAACGGGGTGAGGGCGCGTCGTGTCATAGCCCGAGGGCCTCGCGAATCCGCCCGATTGCGCCGTCCGGATCCGTGAGCACCTCGTCGTTCCGCAGTCGCAGCAGTCTCAGGCCGTGATCTCCCAGGGCCGCGTCGCGCAAGATGTCCCGCCGACGCTGCTCGGCACGATCATGGATCAAGCCATCCACCTCGATGACGAGAGCGGCCTCGGCGCAGAAGAAGTCCGCGATGAAAGGACCGATGGGATGCTGGCGACGGAACTTGCGCCCGTCGATTCCCCGGTTTCGCAGGATCTCCCACAGCGCCCTCTCGGCCGGTGTCTGGTCACGACGCAGATCGCGGGCGTACTCCACGGTCTCGCGTGATGAAGTGCGTTGAGTACGAGGCGGTTTGCGGGTCATGAAGCGTTCGTCCTCGGCGAGGGGTCATTTCGTCACTTCCCCGCTCCCTTCCACTGCTTCCCGTCCTCGCCGTCCCAGGCTACCAGGAGGCCGATGGCGGTGAGAAAGGCCTACTCCTGCTGCGCCTCTTCCTTGGCAGTCCTCGCGAGCTCCAGGCTCCGCAGGATGACCTTCTCGACGGTCCAGACCTGAGCCGGGGATTCGAGGTAGATCCGCGAGACGCCGAAGACAGAAGGCGCCTCTTCGACTTCGACACCCGGCACGAGCTGTTTTGCTTCCTCGACAGGCACCCGAGTGTTCACGCTGAGACGACGAGAGCCGCTGAAGAAACGGACGAACCACTTCGACGGCTTCTGGAAGGAGACATTGAAGTAGTTGACCGTGTCCTTGTAGACCACGTCCTCCACCTGGATGCCGGCCTTCACGCAGATGTCGCGGACGTTCCGGTAGAACTCCAGCTCCTGCTCGGTGGTCTCGACCGAGCGCCGTTGTTTCTCGGGCTCTTTCTCACACTCTGGTCCCTTGGGTGTCGCGTCCTTTCCGGGTTTCGAAGTCGCTGCCGCCTGCACGGCCGGTGTTCCCGAGATGTCAGCCGCATCGCGGTGGGACAGTACGCGCTCCTTGAGTTTGTCCAGGAACTCGTCGCTGATCATCCGCATCAGCGTGGGCTCGACCACCTGCTTCGCGAGATCATTCATTCTCGCCTTCACCGCATCCGTCCGCCTCCCCTTGTAGATGTTCGCGGTCAGCCACTTGACGAAATCCTCGTCGTCGGCCGGGTTCTTCAAGGTGCTGACCAGCCTGTCCACCATCGCCTGGCGGTAGTGGCTGTTCTCGGCGTCGGTGATGAGCGTGTCGGCGTTGAAGGAGTCACGACTGAACTTCGTGAGGAACTTGGCGATGGTCCCCCAGTCCGACTTCGTGTCCTCGAGCGAGAAGCTGAAGAACGGCTTCTTGTCCATCAGGTTCGGGTTCTCGAGATCCCCGTAGAAGAGGTAGGTGCAGCCGTCCGTGATGATCCCGAAGTGGAGATCCGGCATCTGGGAGATGTAGCGCGCGAGCTGCTGGGCCTTGGACGGGAGATCCGTGCCGAGCGGCTTGGTCTCGATCACCATCAGGGGCTTCGAGCCCGAGGCGTCGAAGATCGCGAAGTCCATCCGGTCCGCGTACTTCTTCCCGTCGCCCTGGACGAACTCCGCGCAGAACTCCAGGCGGACCTCCTTGGGCATGTTCGGATCGTAGCCGAGAAGCCGGATGAAGGGCACGACCAGGGCCATCTTCGCGGTTTCCTCGTTCGTGATGAACTCACGGTTGGACCGGTAGCGCTCCACGAGATCCAGCATCTGATCAGTGTCCATCTGCCCCTCCTTCTTCTGCTCGTCAACGAGCGCATCGTAACACCTCAGGATCTCTTCTGTCGACAGCCGTTGCAAGGGCGCTCCCCGATAACCGATCGTCACGCTGCCACAAGAACACAGCTATGGGTCAGTCCTTGACCGATGGGTGGGAAAGCGGCCGGGGACCTTCCTTCGCCCCGACTTCGCGCGTTCGCGCTTCGAAGAGCTTCGGCGGATGATCGAGGCGCCCGAGGCAAGGGCCGTCCGGGGAGGAACGCCGGACGGGGGTTAACCCCGTCCCTACGGGGAGAAAAGGACAGGGACAAACCCCGGGATCATGACGTCTTCCATGCCCCCGATGATCGGCGATCGCAGGACCCGAGGCAAAGGCCGGGCGGCGGGTGCCCACGCGGCGGGGGGAAAAATCCACCGGGCTTTACCGGACACGGACCGTGATTACGTGTATGGTTGGTCCAGGTGGATGATGAACTGGTCATGGAAAATCGGCACCCTGTTTCGCATTCCGGTGCGGCTGCACGTCAGCATGCTGGTCTTCCCGTTCATCGCCTTCTCGTGGGTGGACGGCTCCGGGCTCGTCCAGCTCCTGACGGCCGCCGGCCTGACGCTGCTGCTGTTCGGCTCGATCGTGGCCCACGAGCTCGGCCACGCGCTGGTCGCCCGCCGCTTCGGGGTCCACACCCTGGACATCGTGCTCACACCCATCGGCGGCATGGCCCGCATCGTCAACATGCCCAGCAAGCCCCGGCACGAGATGACCATCGCCATCGCCGGCCCGCTGGTCTCGCTGGCCGTCGCCGGCATTGCTCTCGCAGCGCTTTTCCTGCTTCCGCTTCCAGCGCTGGCGCTCGACGGGCTTAAGATCCTGCTCTGGATCAACCTGATGCTCGGGCTGTTCAACCTGATACCCGCGCTGCCCATGGATGGCGGGCGGATCCTGAGGGGGTACCTGGCCACGCGCAGCGACTTCCTGACGGCCACGCGGCGGGCGGCCCGCATCGGACGCGTGATCGCCGTTGTCGGCGGGGTGCTGGCGATCCTGTACCTCGACCACCCGTGGACCGCGGTGATCATCGCGGTCTTCATCTACTTCGCCGCCGGCTCCGAGGAGCGGATGGCGATGCTGCGCGAGGCCCGGCGCCGGGCCGCGGAAGAGGACGGTTTCGGCGGCTCGTCGCAGTCTGGGGTACCGCCCACCGCCGGGCCGCGCGTCTACACATGGACCTGGAAGGCCGGCGGCGCTCCGCCCGTCAACCCGCCCGGCCCGCCGATCGTCAACGGTGGCAAGGCCCGGATCATCACACGTCGCGACTCCACGGACGCGTAGCCGCCGAGCTGGGCGATCCGACGGCGGTCAGTCTTTCAAACGGTTGACGATGGCTTCGATGGCCGCCTTGGAGATGCGCGGATCGACCTGGACCTCTTCGCGGATGATGGCCAGCGCGCAGGCGGCGCCGAAGAGCGGGAAGTAGCGCACCTCCAGGACCTTGCCCGAGATGTCGCCGAGGGCGACGCTGGTGATCTCGCCGATCGGCAGCAGGTCGCGCACCCTCGGTGTGATTTCGGCGGCGATACCCGATAGCGCGGCCAGCGCGTCCGGCTGCAGCAACTCACCTGCGGAATCGACGACGAGTCCGGCGTCGTCCGCGACCAGGGCCACGCTGACCCCCTCCAGCGCCACGATGCTCTCGAGCACCTCGCGGATCGACTTGCCTTCGAGGCGTTCCAGGGGTGCGACCGCGTCGGGCAGGCGGTTGCGCAGGACCTCCATCTCGGCCCGGGCCTCCTCGGCGGCGGTCTTGGCCACTTCGATTTCGGCCATCAGGTCCACCATCCGCTCGCGCCGTGCCCCCAGCTCCCGTCGCTGCCGCTCGTATCGCTCCTGCAACGCGGTGATCTCGGCCCGCAGCGCGGCCTGCTCCTCGATGATCCCGGCTGAGAGCGGTTCCGATGCGGCCGCCCGCTCACTGGTGGCTTCCGGTTCCCTGGGGGCCGGCACGGGTGTCGTGTCCGGCTCGGTCTTCCCCGCTGCTGCCTCGCCGAGTTCGCGGATCCGCTCCTCGAGGGCCACGATCTGCTTGCGGGCTTCGTAGCGCTCCTTGGAGAGCGCCATGTGCTGGGCGCGTTCGTACTCCAGTGCGCCTGTGATGCGATCGAGATGCTGGCGGTCCGGAGCGGATCTCCTGGACTGCAAGGTACCGAGGAACAGGCCGAACAGGGTCAGCGCCAGAGCCGTTGCCACACCCAGCAGGACCATCGTCAGATCGGAGGACATCTCCCACCCGG
Source organism: uncultured Myxococcales bacterium (assembly GCA_964476305.1). Classification (GTDB taxonomy): domain Bacteria; phylum Myxococcota_A; class Polyangia; order JAAYKL01; family JAAYKL01; genus CAYZAI01. The sequence goes on along the minus strand of CAYZAI010000023.1, from coordinate 18,285 downwards.
CCGGTGCCTCCAGCGTGCGCAGCAGCAGCACGTCGAGCCCGACCAGCCCCGCCGCGGCGATCAGCACCAGGATGGCTGCGTGGGTCCGCGTCACGTGGGCGTTCCTCCTCCGGCGTCTCGATCAGAGCCGGCGATCGATGAACGTGCGGAGCCTGAGCTCCTTGATCCAGATCTGTTGCTGGCGGGCCATCTCGGCCTGCATCAGCTGCGCGACGATGCGGCTCTTCACCTCTGAGAACGGCTGCACCCCCAGCGCCTGCCGGTCGAGCAGCTTGATCACGTGAAACCCCGCTGGCGTACGGATCGGCCCGTTGGTCTCCCCAGGCTCGAGATCCAGGAACGCCCGGTCGAGGAGCTTGGGGATCTCTCCGGGCCGGCGAACGCCGAGGCGCCCGCCTCGTGCGGCCGTGGCCCGGTCGTCGGATTCGGCGCGGGCGAGATCGGCAAACGACTCGCCGGCCCCGAGGCGCCTTGTGATCTCCTCGGCGCGCTCGCGCAGCCTGGCTACCTCGACAGCTCGGGCGTCGGTGGGCACGGCAACGAGGATGTGTGCCCCTTCGAAAGTGCCCGTGGCGCGGACCTCCCTCACCTGGTTGTTGTAGAACTGCCGCGCCTCGTCGTCGGAGACCTTGACCCGCCCGCGGACCCGAAGGTTCAGCACCTTGTACTTGAGCAGGTCGCGGCGCATCCGCGTCCGGTAGGTGGCCATGTCCACGCCCCGGGATTCCAGGGCGCGTCGGAAGGTCTCGAGATCGACGCCGTTCTCTCGCGCCATGCTTTCGATGGCGAGCTCGACCTCGTCGCGCTCGACAGTGATCTTCATAGCGCTCGCCTGCTGGGAGATCAGGATATCATCGATCATGCGCTCGAGGGTCTCGAGGATTATCTTGTGACTATCCGGCGGCTGGCGGAGAGCGCCGCCCTGGGCCGCGGCCTTCTCGATTTCGGCCAGCGCCCCCTTCGCCTCCTCCTGCACCTCGCTCAGCAGGAGGATCTCCTCGCCGACCACTGCCGCGATCTCGTCCACGACGGTTCCGGCCACACCGGCCGCCGCCACCCCTGCGAGCAGGGCGATCGCCGCTGTCATCTACTCCCCCTGGTTTTCGGGAGCGGGGCGGCCGAGCTTGGAATCCGGGATGTCCTCGGAGAAGATGCCGCCGTGGTGGTGGTGCCCAGGTTCGTCCTCGGCAATCCGCACCTTGGCAAGGTTCTCGTCATAGAATTTGATCTCGGCCTTGGCGCGCAGCTCCTCGACGAACTTGTCCATCGTCTTGGTGCGGGCATCCCGCAGAAGACGGTTCTCGATCAGGCGTTTGACACTGTCGAAGGAGCGGTTCATTTCGGGCTTCTTGTTGGTCAGCGTGACGACGTGGAAGCCCTTGTCGGTCTCGACCGGTTGATCCGCGACGTCTCCGACTTTCTGCAGTGCCCAGGCGGCTCGGGCCACGGCCTCCGGCACCACGGGTTCGTCGTCGCGGCGCTCCTCGGGTTTCGAGAAGTAGCCGAGATCGCCGCCGCGTTCCTTGGTATCGGTGTCGAGCGAGAGCTCCTTGGCCTGCTCGCGGAAGAACTTGCGGTCCTCCGCGTTCTTCTTGGTCATCGCGATCAGTTTCTCGGCCTCGGCCCTGGTCTTGACCACGATCTGGCTGGCGCGCACCTGCGCCGGCCGGCGGTACTTGTCGATGTCCTTGTCGTATTCTTCCTTGAGGACTTTCTCGTCTACCGTCGTGGGCAGCAGATCCTTCTCCAGATCGTTCTTGATCATCAGGCGAATCATCACCTGCTTGACCGTGCGCTGGACTTCCGGATCCTCGGCGAGACCCTGGCGTTCGGCTTCCAGCGCGAGGAGTTCGACGCGGACGAGTTTCTGCAGGAACTCCTTGCGCTTCTCGGGATCGGCCCAGCGGCGCCGGATGTAGGGGGAGAGACGGTTGATCTGGCCGGTCACGTCTCCCACGGTTATCACGCGGTCACCGACCTTCGCCACGGGCTCGGCCGCCTGCTCTGGTGTCAGCCCCAGCTGGTCGAGGTGGTCGTCCGCAGCTTTCTCGGCCCCGGGCGCGGTGGGAGCCTTTTCCTCGCCGCAGCCGGCCAGCAGCGACCCGAGCAGGCACGCACAGAGGGCGATCCCCGTTCCCCGTCTTTCAGCCAAAACGCACATCTCCAGCTCTCCTTGAACAGGTTTGTCCTATGATTTCAGCGAGTTCCTATCATGTCCGGCCAGGGCGTGCAAGCAGTGAATGGCCGAGCCAGAGTCCGGCGGGTCGTCCTCGGGAAAGACGACCAGCAGTCGCAGATCCTCGGTGAGCTTCCAGCGTCCCCGGGCCTCGCGGATCAGCCTCGTGAGCATTGCCGGATCGACGCGGGAACCGGTGCCCAGGTGGACGACGATCCGCCGGCCGCCGACCTCTATCCCAGCCACGCAGAGGCTTCGGCAGACCGCCTTGACGCGCATCACCCCGACGAGTGCCGTGGCCTCGCCGTCCAGGGGGCCGAAGCGGTCGACCAGGTCGGCGGCGACCTCATCCACGGCGGCCTCGTCCGCAGCCGAGGCCAGACGCTGGTAGGCCTGCAACCGCTGGCCCAGGTCGGGAATCAGCTCCTCGGACAGGTATCCGGGGTGCTCGAAGGTGAGCTCGGGCTCGGGCGCCGTCGCCCGCGGCCGGCCGCGGAGGTCGGCCACGGCATCGGCCAGCAGCTCGCAGTAGGTCTCGAAGCCGACCGCGTTCACGCTGCCGCTCTGTTCGGCGCCGAGCAGGTTTCCCGCGCCCCGGATTTCCAGGTCGCGGGTGGCGACCGAGAAGCCGGACCCGAGGTCCCGGAATCCGAGCAGCGCTTCCACCCGCTCGCGGGCCTGTCCGCCGAGGGACGCGAGGGGAGGCACCACGAGGTAGGCGTGGGCCTGCTGTCGACTCCGCCCCACCCGGCCGCGCAGCTGGTAGAGTTGGGCCAGCCCGAAGGTGTCGGCGCGGTCGATGATGATCGTGTTGGCGCGGGTGATGTCGAGCCCCGACTCGATGATCGAGGTGCAGACCAGCACGTCGTACTCGCCGGCGACGAAATCGAGCATCACGCGCTCGAGGTCCTCCTCCTTCATCTGGCCGTGCCCGACCGTCACCCTGGCGCGGGGAACGAGCCCGCGCACGCGCTCGGCGACGCGGCCGATGTCGCGCACGCGGTTGTGGACGAAGAACACCTGCCCGCCCCGCGCCAGCTCGCGCTCCATCGCTTCGGTGAGCAACGCCGGATCGTCGTGGCAGACCACGGTGCGGATCGGCCGGCGATCCACCGGGGCGCTCGTGATCAGCGACAGATCCCGAAGCTCGATGTAGGCCATGTGCAGCGTGCGCGGGATCGGCGTGGCCGTCAGCACCAGCGTGTCCACGTCGGCGCTGAGATCGCGGATTCGCTCCTTGTGGGCCACACCGAAGCGGTGTTCCTCGTCAATCACGAGCAGCCCGAGGCGCTTGAAGTGCAGGTCCTTCGACAGCAGCCGGTGGGTGCCGATCACGATGTCCACCCGGCCCTCCTTCAGCGCGCGGATCGTCTCCCGGTTCTCCTGCTCCGAGCGGAAGCGGCTCGCCATCTCGACGCGGACGGGGTAGGGCGCGAACCGGTCGCGGAAGGTCTGGTAGTGCTGCTGGGCCAGGACCGTGGTGGGAACCAACACCGCGACCTGGCGGCCGGACATCACAATACGGAAGGCGGCGCGCAGGGCCACCTCGGTCTTGCCGAAGCCCACGTCGCCGCAGATCAGGCGGTCCATCGGCCGTGGCCGCTCCAGATCGGCCATCACCTCGTCGATGGCCCGCGCTTGATCGACCGTCTCCTCGAACGGGAACGCGGCCTCGAATGCACGGTAGAGGTCGTCGGGGGGATCCGCGGGCGAGCGCTCCGCCGCCTCTCTCCGCGAATACAGGTCGAGCAGCCGGGCGGCGAACTCCAGCGCGTGGCGCCGGACCTGTTCCTTGCGCAGGGTGAAGGTCTGGCCTCCCAGCTTGTCGAGGCGGATCGAGGTCTCGCCGCCAGCCTCGTACCTGTGCACCTGATCGAGACGGTAGACCGGCACGTAGAGCCGATCCCCGTCGCGATAGGTGAGCAGCAGGAAGTCGATCTCATGGGCGCCGATCCGCTGGCGGACCAGGCCCTCGTAGCGGCCGATGCCGTGCTCGGCGTGCACGACGAGGTCGCCAGTGACCAGGTTGCGCAGGTCGTCGAGGGATGGCCGTGGTCCGGTCGCACCGCGCCTCCTCCGCGACCGCCGGCCGAAGATCTCCTCCTCGGCGATCCAGCCGACGCCGTCCCCCGGGAGCAGGCACCCTCGCGCCAGGTCGCCGATGTCGATTGCGATCCCGGGTCGGGAGGGTGCTGTGCCGGGACCGGGCTCCAGCAATGGCAGCGAGCGCGCCTCGAGCATCTCCCGCAGCCTGGTCGCGTGGCCTCGGGAGCGGGCCACCAGCACCAGGCGATATCCGCCATCGACCAGTTGGTTCAGGTGCGTTGCCAACGGGGCCAGCGGGTCGGCGTCGGGACCGGCTCTGGATGGTGCCAGGTTTCCGAGGCGCTCGGCGAGATTCCCGGTGGTCGAGGCCCCGAGGGCGACCGCGCCGTCGCCGCGCTCGAGCGGGTGGACGGTGTCCCCGGCCAGGGCCACGGGGTGGTGGACCAGCAAGCGTCTCCCGGCGATGGATTCCTCCACCTCGGCCGCCGACGCCAGGTGCCGCTCCACCGGAAACGCGGGGCGTCCGGCCGCGATCCTGCGCTCGTGGTCGAAACGAAGTTGGGACTCGCGGCGGGCGAGAGCGGCCAGCACGGCCGCCGGGCCATCCACGCAGACCGGCAGATCCACGGGGAGGTAGTCGAAGACCGTGTCCAGGCGCTCGTGGAAGGCCGGGGCGAAACCCGAGGCGCCGACGAACAGCCTTCCCTCCAGCAGGTCTTCGATCAGCTGCTCCGTCCGGGACGTCGGCTGGTCAACGGCGTCGCAGATCTCGCGGAGCCGCGAAGCCACGAGGCTTCGCTCCGCTTCGCCTGACCGCTCCGCCGAGGCGCCCAGTGGGTGGATCCAGAGATCGAGCAAGTCCTCCGAGGTGGCTTGGTTCGAGGGATCGAAGGCGCGGATCCGTTCCACCTCGTCGCCGAAGACCTCGATCCGCGCGGGCTGCTCGCAGTAAGGCGGGAACACGTCCACGATCCCTCCCCGGACGGAGCAGGTTCCGGGTTCCTCGACGACGGGTGATCGCCGATATCCGCAGCGCTCCAGAGCCTCGACAAGATCCTCCCGCGTCAGGCGATCGCCCACGGACACGGGCAGGCAGGACGCTTCGAAACGCTCGCGGGGTAGCACCCGTCCCTGTGACGCGCCGGCCGAAAGTACGGCGAAGCGCCAGTCGGAGCCGATGACCAGGTGGAACAAGGCCCCCGCGCGCTCCATCTCCACCAGGCGATCGGGCACGAGATCGTCGTAGGGGCTCGATTCCTCTGCCGGCACGGCGAGGACGGCACCGGCCCCGCCTCCTCCCCGGCAGGCCAGGTGGTACGAGAGGTCCTCCGCCATCCGCCGAGCACTCGGCTCGTCCTCGGTGATGACGAGCCAGCGGCCCGATCCTCCGCTCGGATCGACGAGCGCGACCTCGGCCAGAAGGGCCGCCAGGGCGCCACCGCCCGCGGCCGTGACATCCAGCCGCCGGGCACTCGAACACTCGGCTGCGAGCCGCGCGATGGGCACGCCACTGCCGATGACCGGTCCCGGCCCGAGGCTGCCGGCTGACGGGTCGTCGACGTCCATCAAGAATCAGAACGGATTTTCTTCGATGGCGGGCTTGGGTTTGGGCTCGGG
>CAYZAI010000023.1:0-12346 GCA_964476305.1 uncultured Myxococcales bacterium | reverse complement strand
GCTCGGGCTTGACCTCGGGCTTGGGCTCGGGCTTGGGCTCGGGCTTGACCTCGGGCTTGGGCTCGGGAACGAGAGTCGCCTCGACAGCAAGCTGGAAGACACCGTCCTCCTCGCTCCAGTCGCTCTCGGTTACCCGTCCCTGGATGTCGATGTACCCGGGCTTCTTGATGGTGTACTCGAAAGCCGGTTCCAGCTTGCGGTGCACTGTGCCCGGCGTCTTGACCAGCCACTTGCCGTCGGTCATGACCTGCGCGCCCGTGGGATCGGTCTTGAACTCGGCGGCGAACTTGGCCGGTTTGAGGCGCAACTCGACAACCGGTGTGGCCTCTGTGGGTGTCGCCTTGCCGCTCGCTGTGATGTAGCCGAAGAGCCCGGCTGTCACCTCGACCTCCGCGCCGACAGGCAGGGCGTCGATTTCGAGCGGTGTCACTCCGTCCCTGTGCCGGCCGCCGATGGTGACCGTGGCACCGGCGGGCGAGGTCACGATCCGCAGCCTGCCGGCAGCCACCGCCGGCGCGGGCTCCGGCTGCGGTTCGGGCTTGACCTCGGGTTTCGCGACGGGCTCCCGGACCGGCTCTGGCGGGAGCGGTTCCTTCTTGGCGAGCGGCGTGGTGTCGGCCGTCCTGTCCGTGGTCCCTTCTCCGTCGGCCGGCTTGTAGAATCCGAAGTAGTAGACGGCCCCGCCGATTCCCAAGAGCAGGACTATCCAGACGGCGGCCGGAATGCCGCCTTTCTGTTCGGGAGTGACCCCGGCGCGCACCGGCTGCTGGATCCCGGAGATGTCTTCCGGCTTGCCCTTGGCGGGCCGGTCATCCACCTTCACCGGCGCCGCGGCGGCGACCTCCGGTTCCTTGGTCTTTTCCGCGGCCGCCGTGGCGGCGTCGCCGGCTTCCACCGCCGGCGGGCTCTCTGCCGGAGTTGCGGCCTCCTCCGCCGCCGGGGCGGGTGCCGCCCCAGCATCGCCGTCAGCGCCGCTCAGCGCCGTGTCGATGGCAGAAGAGATATCTGCGAGCAGCTCGCTCTCGCGAGGCCCGGCTTCCACGGCTGCGGACGCCTCGACCGGGGTGGCGGCGGCCTTGTCTCCGGAGCCCTCGTCGGACTCCGCGGCGGTGTCCGGCGATTCGGTCGGGGGAGGCTCGTCCGAGGCCGTCGGCATGGCCTCCTTGGCGGACTCGTCCGGAATCTCCGTCTCGGCGGGAGGCTTGGACGGGGTCGGGCCGGAAGTGCTGCCGGACGACGGGCCCATGCCGATGATCGTGCGTTTGGCGCCGCGGGGTACGGCCTGGGGCCGCACCGGTGCGATGGGCTCGACCGGGTCGGAACCGGATTCGCTGTCCATTTCCTCGACCACGGGAGCCTCCCGGGAAGCGGTCCCGGCGCCGGGTTGGCTGTCGAGGATCGAGGCCAGGTTCTGGCGACTGCCCTCGTCGAGCTTGATGAACTTGATTCCCATCCCGGCGGGCGCATCCTCGCCGGCGTCCTCCTCGCGACGCCAGACCACGCGTCCGACGCCCTGGATCAGCGAGCGCTCGCTTTGCAGACGAAAATCGAATTTGATCAATGTGCCGACCGGCAAGGGGTTCTTCATGCGGATGAAGACGCCGCCCTTGCTGACGTCCCGTGAGTATTGCTCGACGAAATCACTCAAGGTGGCGCTCTTGAAACGAATCGTCAAAGCGATCGGCATGCGCTTGTCACGTCTTCCGTCTTTCATCAGGCTACCTCTGCGGCCCCGCTGGGCCGAAAACGTTGGCGGACCGTCCGCGTGTCGAACACGGCCCCGTTCACTGTTTCGTCATGGTCAATGTGAACTTGATTTTCTTGTCTTTCTTGTTATTCAAGATGCCTGACCCGCTGCCCTTGAACGTGCCCGCGCCCTTGCGCATCATGCAAGCGCCGATGCGCAGCTTGTTGTTCATGAAGGACCACGTGCCGTCGAGACGGAAGCCCGCGGCCTTGGTCTCGGTGATGGGCCCTCGGATGGCGGCCGCATCGCGTCCCATGGGCATGATCGACAGGGCGCCGTCGCCCCCCTTGCGCAGGGCGCAGCCGAAGGGCGGCGGCGTGATCCCCATGGGCAGATCGTTGGTGTCGAGCTTGCACGAGTAGTTGCCCACGAGCTCGTCGCCGGGGGTGACGACGCCCGGGATGTTCTTGCAGATCCCGGTGCCCGCGGCCTTGCCCGGCTGGGCGACCGGTTTCTCCTCGACGATGGGCGTGAGCGGCGTGGGAGGCGGCTCGGGTGCCGGCGGGGCCATGGGTTCCGGCACGGGGGCGACGGCCGGCACTGAAGGCATCATCGGTTGCTGGATGGCCACGGGCAACTGGGGTGCGACCGGCTCGGACTTGCACCCGCCCGATGTGACCGCGACGACACAGACCATCGCGAGGGCGACTACCATGGTTTCGACGATATACTTGTTCACGATACGCCTCCTATCTGGAACGGATTCGCCTACACCATACAGAAAAAAAAACGTTTTTGGGAGAGTTCTGTTTGAAAAAAGACGGTTTCGGTCAGGAACCGACGAGCACGTGGGTGACCAGCGAAACAACCGAGTCCAGCAACACGATGGCGAAGGACGAGCCGACCACCGCATCTGTCGTGGCCTGACCCACTCCCCGGGCTCCGCCGCGGGCGGCCAGGCCGCAGGCGCCGGAGACGACGGGGACCGCCACGCCGTAGGCCAGGGCCTTGACAAGCCCTTGTGCGACATCCGAGGTTTCTATGATATCAAGATTCCAATAGACATTGGCGCTCGACGAGAATGCCAACATCCAGGTCAGCAGGCCGGAGAGCACCGCCGCGGCCGAGCCGATGACGCACAGGACCAGTCCAGCGACGACCCCACCTCGCAACCGCGGGACCATCAGCACCTCTACCGGGTCGGCGGCGCACATGCGCATCGCGTCCAGCTGATCCGTGACGGCCATCGCGCCGATCTCGGCGGCGATGCCGGCGCCCACGCGGCAGGCGATGAGCAGGCCTATCACGGTCGGTCCGAGCACGCGCACCAGCAGCTTGAGAAACGACGCGCCTACCAGCGTCGTGTCGCCCACGGCTCTGCCGAGTTGCATGGTCGACTGGTAGACCATGATCATCCCGACAAACGACATCGCCACGACCACGAACACCAGGGACTCGTTGGTGAAGCGGTGGGCCATCCGGGCCGTGTCCCCCCGGTCGGTGCGGGCCGTGAACAGCAGCTTCGCGGTGCGGCCGAGAAGGATCCCTGTCGAGCCCACCCGGCGCAACAGATCCCGTAGCGCCGACGGCCGCTCGATCTCTCGCGGAGCGAGCCCGGCGTCGGCGAGGGTGTGGCGCCCGAAGAGTCTCTGTCCGCCGGCCATGTCGGGGCGCAGTGTACCACGGTCCCCGGCGGAACGGCACGGAGAGATCCCTGTTCGAGCCTCAAGGCGTGGAGGTTCCCTTCGCGTTGCCCGTGGAGGGAGGGCCTGCGAACAGCTCGGGAAGGGCCTCGATCACGATGCTCCCCACCGCAGCCATGTTCGGCGGGGACAGACGATCGATGTCGTCCTTCGCGGTGTGCCACCAGGCGTTGCTGTTCCAGCCCGGGCCGTACTGCAGATCGATCAGCACCGCGGCCGGGACGCCGATGCGAAGCCAGGGCACGTGGTCGTCCTCGATGGACACCTTCCGGCCCTGCATCAGCCCGTCGTGTCCCAGGCGGGAGGCGGCGCGCCGCAGCGCGGCCATCACCCAGGGCGTCGACAGCGTCTCGCGCTCGATGCGCAGGTTGGGATCGCCGATCATGTCGATGATGACCACCGCAGCGATGCGCTTGTGCTCTCCGGTCGAGACGAGATCGTAGGCCATCCGCTTGGAGCCGTAGAGGCTGTCCGAGTCCGACCATTCGACGATGGCCTCCTCGCCGTCGAACCAGGCCAGCCGCACGGGCACCGGCGGAGGGTGCAGGGACAGGCAGCGGGCCAGCTCGAGGAGCATACCCATGGACGAGCCACCGTCGTTGGCGCCCTTGAACTCGACCCCGGGCAGCAGCTTGCCGTCGAAGTGCCCGCCTACCAGGACGAACCGGGACTCGGCCCCCCCCGTCCCGTCGGCCGCCGCGAAATCGACCGTGATGTTGGCCATCGGTACGGACCCGAGGTCGGGGTGCGGCGTGCGGGCCTCGAAGTCGTGGCGGCGCGGTGAGAGGCCGAAGCCCCGCAGGGTGTCGAGGATCAGCTGCCGCGCCCGCTCGAGGCCCGGCGTGCCCGCGTGGTGAGGGCCGAGGGCCACCAGTCTCTCGATGTGGCGAAAGGCGCGTTCGCCGTCGATGCAGCTTGCCGGGATCGAGGCGGGCGCCCTGTCGGAATGCTCCCCGTTCTTCACGGCCGGGGACTCGTCGTTCCGGGCGCAGCGCACGGCGCACGAGGCCATGGCCGCGGCGACGGCGACGACGAAGGCGGCGGTGTGTCTTCGCGTGACATGCGGGTTCGGCATGGGGGCATGATAATCCTGTCGGCCGCGGACCGCAAAGACCGACCCCGAATTAAGTGTTGGTTTCCGCCGGGGGGTTCTGTATGATCCGCACGTCCGGTACCGACATCGAATCGCACCACTCTCGGCGGAGGTGCGAGGGGAATTCCACGGGGAGAAATCAAGATGAGCAAGACGATATCGGCAATCGCACTGTCCCTGGCCTTTCTTCTGGCCGCGACGGCCTCTTTCGCGAACGCGCGACAGCACTTCCTGGCTGGTCAGAACTACTACACCCAGGGGCGGTACGAGAAGGCCATCGAGGAGTTCGAGGAGGCCTACCGGCTCGACCCGCGCCCCCTGCTGCTGTTCAACATCTCCCAGGCCTGGGAGAAGACGGGCGATCTCGTGAAATCCCTAGATTTCTTGAAGCGCTTCCTCGAGGCCGAGCCCGACAACGAGGACCGGCCCACGCTGCTCAGCAAGGTGGCCAACCTCGAGTCGCGCATCGCGGCCACGGGCATCAAGGTCACGTGCAACGAGGCCGAGGCCACGATTTATGTCGACGAGAAGGACGTGGGCAAGACACCCGTCGCCACAGTGATCCCTCTCTCCGTGGGAGCCCACAAGGTGCACATTTCCAAGAAGGGTTTCCAGGACTACGTGATGAACCTCGCCGTTTCCTCCGGGCAGACCACGCCGGTGGACGCGACCCTCGAGCCCGGCAAGGCGGGACCGCCTCCCGGGGGCCAGCCCGACGACGGCGGCGAGGGCGAGGGTGAGGGCGAGGGCGAGGGTGAACCGGTTCCCGAGGAGGGCGGAATCGAGGCACTCGACGTTGTACCGTGGGCCATCGCCGGCGTGGGCGCGGTGGCGGCCATCGTCGGCCTGGGTGTGGTGGGTGGCATGGCCATGGGCAACGAGGACCACGATCTGGCCGTGGTCGCGGACATCATCGGCTGGCCCGGGGTGGCCCTGGCCGCGGGCGGCACCATCTGGGGCGTGATGCGGCTGACCTCCAAGGAGAGCGACGAGGAGCCGGCGGACACCACTGCGATGGTGGTTCCGCTGTTCGACGAGAAGACGGCCGGCCTCGGTGCCGTCGTCACATTCTGACCCGTCCCTCGCGGCCTCGCGGGAAACCTGCCCCATGCGTCGTTACCAGCGTGCCTTCGCCGAGTTGATCGCCACCGCCGCCGGCCTGGAGCTGGGCGAGGTGGCTCCGCTGCTCAAGACCCCGGAGCCCGAGCGCGGAGACTTCTCCCTGCCGTGCTTTCCGTTCGCCAAGCGGCTGCGCAGGAGTCCGGCGGCGGTGGCCGCGGACATCGTCGCGGCGTTGCCGGTCGACGAGCGGTTCGAGACCATCGAGGCCGTGGGGCCGTATGTCAACGGAAGGCTCGCTCCGGGGTGCTTCATCGGTTCGCAGCTGGACGAGATCCGGTCCCTCGGCCCCCGGTTCGCCGCGTGCGATTCTGGGCTGGGAAGGCGCGTGGTCGTGGAGTACTCCTCGCCCAATATCGCCAAGCCGCTGGGCTTCCACCACCTGCGCTCGACGATGATCGGCAACGCCCTGGCCAGGATCCACCGCGCCCTGGGATACGAGGTCGTCACCATCAACTTCCTGGGCGACTGGGGCAAGACCTTCGGCCTGCTGGCCGCGGCCTTCGAGAGCTTCGGCGACCCGGCCCGGCTCGAGGAGCGGGGGATTTCGTACCTGCTGGAGCTGTACCTCGAAGCCAACCGGAGAGTCGACGGGGATCCGGCCTTCGACGAGGCGGCGCGGGCGATGTTCCGCCGCCAGGAGCACGGCGAGCCGCGGGCCCTCGAACTCTGGCGGCAGTTTCGCGAGATCAGCCTCACCGAGTTCCAGCGGGTCTACGACCGGCTCGGGGTCGCGTTCGACCACGTGGAGGGCGAGAGCCGCTACCGTGACGACCTCGACTCCGTGGTCGAGGAGGTCGGCCGCACGGCCGGGACGCGGCTCGACCAGGGTGCGCTGGTGGTCGACATGGACTATGGACCGGACGAACCGCCGCTGATGCTGCGCAAGAGCGACGGCGCCACGCTCTATGCCACCCGCGACCTCGCCGCGGCCCGCGACCGGTTCGAGCGCTTCGCCTTCGCCAAGTCCCTGTACGTGGTCGGCATCGAGCAGCGCCAGCACTTCGATCTGCTCGTGCGGGCCCTGGGCGCCATGGGCTGCGACTGGGCGTCGCGTGTGGTCCACGTCTCGTTCGGCCGGGTCCAGGGCATGAGCACTCGCCGCGGCAACGTGGTCTTCCTCGACGAGGTGCTCGACGAGGCCCGGGACCGCGCGCGGGCCAAGATGCTCGAAGCCGGCGAGGAGCGGGAGATCGACATCGACGCCGTGAGCGAGGCCGTGGGCATCGGCGGCGTGGTCTTCGGCGACCTCAAGAACCTGCGCAACTCCGACTACACCTTCGACTGGGAGGAGATCCTCAACCCCCGCGGGTTCACGGGCGTCTGCGTCCAGTACGCCCACGCCCGCTGCTGCTCGATCCTGCGCAAGGCCGGCGGCGCCCCGACGCTGGCGGACACGGCGCTGCTAGCGGCGGACGAGGAGCTCGCGCTGGTCAAGGAGCTGGCCCGCATCCCCGGCGCCGTCGAGGACGCGGCGGCCGACCTCGAGCCGTCGCGACTGGCCCGTGCCGTATACGAGGCGGCCCGGGCCTGGAACCGCTACCAGCAGGCGGGCAACGCCGACCGCGCCCTGCGCGTGCTGGCGGACGACGCCGGGCTGCGCGACGCCCGGCTGGTGCTGGTCGACGCCGTGCGAATCGGCCTGGCTCGCGGCCTGGAGCTGCTCGGCGTTGCGGCCCCATCCGCGATGTGAGCGCCCACCACCTCCGGCGATCCTTCCGCCGGGCAGGGCTTCACCATCTACAGTGCCTCCGGGATGTCGGGGAGGGCGTCGGCCTCGGCCTGGGTCAGGATCTTCCGCCCAGGCGCCACGTAATGCAGACAAGGTTGCGCATGGTTGTTTTCCTAGTCTTCGCAGTAGCCGAGCAGCACCGCGATGGAGTCCAGGTTGCGGCTGGCGACCACCGCGTCGAGGAACCCGTCGCCGTTGAGGTCGGCGAGGACCGGCTCCGATGGGCCGTCGCCCGAGTCGAACGTGGCGGTGAGGGTGAAGCTCCCGGCCGGCGAGGCGGCCTGGGTCAGCACGCCGAGCGAGTCTTCCTGCCAGTTGGAGACGAGGATGTCGGGCAGCAGGTCGTCGTCGAGCAGGCCCACGGCCGAGGCCCACGCGCCGTCACCCACGACGTAATCCGCCCGCGGGTCGAAGGTGCCGTTGCCGTTTCCGAGCCAGATCGAGATCGTGTCATCGAACATGTTGCCCACGATGATGTCGTCGTGGTCGTCGTCGTCCAGGTTCGCCACGGTCACGAGCATCGGGTTGGTGCCGGACGTGAGCGTGGCCGAGTTCGTGAACGAGCCGCTGCCGCTGCCCGACAGCGTCCACACCTGGTTGACCAGGCTGCAGGCGACGGCGAGGTCCGGGATCCCGTTCTCGTCGAAGTCACCCACGGCCAGCCCTGTGGGGCCCGAGCCCACGCCGATGTTGCCCGCGGATGTGAAAAGGCCGTTCCAGACGCCGTCGCTCCCGCCGCCGAGCCTGACCGAGACTCGCGGTGTGGAATAGCTGTTGGAGGTCGTTACGAAGTCGAGAATCCCGTTGCCGTCGAAGTCCGCGGTCGCGAGATCGTAGGGGTCGGAGGAAACGTTGATCACCTGGCGCGGGGCGAACGTGTGGTTCCAGATCGTCGCGCCGTTGCCGATGAACAGGCCGATGACGCTCTCGTCGCGCATCGCGATCGCCACGTCGTTGATGCCGTCGCCGTCCATGTCCACGATCGCCACCGACCAGGGCAGGGTGCCGGCGCTCAGGAAATCGATGGAGTCGCCAAAGGAGCCGTCACCCATGCCCAGCAGCACCGAGAAGGAGTTGTCATAGGCGTTGGTCACCACGGCGTCGAGGTGCGCGTCGCCGTCCATGTAGCCAAGGGCCACGGCCCGGGGCCCGTCGCCCGCGGAGAAGTACGTCGGGTAGTGGAAGCCGCATCCCGTCGGGGGCTGGGCCGGGCAGTTCGGGGCATAGTGCAGGCACTGGCTCTGCATCAGGTAGCCGGTGGGGCAGACCCATGCGCCGCTCGGACAGAGCGCGGCGGCGGACCAGAAGCCACAGCACCCGGGGGAATCGTACGTGGCGCTCTCGTTGACCAGGCAGGCCGGGGGCGGGCCCGAACAGTCGTCCCACGTGCCGGTATCCGTATCGGCATCGGTGTCGGCATCGGCGTCGGCGTCGGCGTCGGCATCGGTGTCACTGTCGGCATCGGCGTCGGTGTCGGCATCGGTGTCGGTGTCCGTATCGGCATCGGTGTCGCTGTCGGCATCGCCGTCGGCATCGGCATCGGCATCGGCATCGGCGTCGGCATCGGTGTCACTGTCGGCGTCGGCGTCGGTGTCGGCGTCGGCGTCGGCGTCTGTCGCACCGGGTTCACAGCAGATGTACGGGAAGCTCGCGCATTCGTATTCCCAATGGATTTCCCCGGACAGCTGGTCACAGGCGAACGGTGTCAGGCACGAGTACGGGACGGGGCAGTTGCCGCTTGCCGTGGTGGTCTCCGACTCCGACTCCGTAACCGTGTCGGTGTCAATCTCGCAACAGACGTCATTCAAGGACGGACACGTGTACTCGGGGTGCTCCGCTCCGCCTTGGTTCCAACAGCTGATGTAGTAGAGACACTCGTAGGGGCAGTCGGTGTCGGAGTCGGTGTCCGCGTCGGCGTCGGTGTCGGCGTCGGCATCGGTATCGGTATCGGCGTCGGCGTCGGCATCGGTGTCGGTATCGGCGTCGGCGTCGGCATCCGCGTCGGCGTCCGTCGTCCCGATATCGATGCACTGTCCGTCCGGCGAGCAGAACAGGCCCGGCGGGCAGTCCTCGTCCGACTCGCACTCCAGGAACCCGAAACTGCGACCGCCACAGGACGAAGCGAGCCCGGCCAGCACCGCGGCGAGCAGCACAGCGGGCAGGGCCGGGAATTCGAATGGACGCTTCATGCGGGCCGCCTTTCGCTGCAAAACAACCCCAAACACAATACCATGAAACACTTTCCAGAACGCAAACAGCGTTTGCCGCCCCGGTCCGGTCTTCCGCTGCTTGGTGTCGGGCCCCGCGCCGGCGGCTTAAAAAACAGCCGGTTACAGGCTGTTGCTGGCGCTTCCGTTGAGTTGGACCTCGCACGACACATTATCGATGACGCAGACGAGATCCACCTTCGGCGCCGCCAGGATCGCGGCGACGCCGGTGCATCGTTCGGTTGTCACCAGCGTTCCTTCCACGGTTCCCGATTCGCCGATCTGGACGCCGAGCTCCCCGGGGATCGCGATGGCGCACCCCTCGGGCTGCTCGATGGAACCTGTGGCCGGCAGGCCGGGGCAGGTACCGGAGACCTGGTAGCCTTCCCACGCCAGGTCCAGGCAGTCGTCGTCGACCTCGGTGTCCCCGCCGTCGCCTCCATCCGCGGGGTCGTCGGAATCCGTGCCCGCCGGCTCGGATCCGCTGTCCGAGTCGATCCCGTCGTCGGACTCCCACCCGTCTCCGGCGTCGAGGTCCTTGTAGTTCGGCGATGGGTCGTCGGCCGGATCCGCGGTCGTGTCCAGCCCGCAATTCGAGAAGACGGCCGAAGTGGCGACGAGGGCAGCGTACGGGAAAAGAAGGCGAAGTGCTGTCATAGTCCGGACCATCCGCGTTAGTGAACCAATAATCTTCAATCATCATAGCATGTTCCAATGCCCGCGGCCAGTTTTCGGACGTCTCTTCGGGCGGCGGACCCCCGACCGCCGGGTGCGGAGAAGCTCGCCGGACGGGACGGCTGGCGCGTCCGCGTCGGCGCGTACCGCATCGTCTACACCATTGACGACGAGGTGCTGACCGTGGAGATTGTCCGCGCGGCCCACTGCCGCGAGGTGCACCGGTGAGAGGAGATCATCGCGTGGGAGCGAGAGGCGGCAGGCCGTCGGCGCGAAGGATCGTCGAGCTCGGCGGCTCGGAACGGGACGGCGCCTGGCCCGATCCGGCCACCCGCGGCCGGCGCTATGTCGCGGTGGCGGGCAACATCGGCTCGGGCAAGAGCTCGCTGGTGGAGTTCCTGTGCCGGCGCTACGAGATCGTGCCCCTGTTCGAGCCGAGCGACGACAACCCCTTCCTCGACGACTTCTACGCGGACATGCGCAGCTGGAGCTTCGCCAGCCAGGTCTGGTTCCTCGCCGCCAAGATCCGCATGCACCTGGAGCTCGACGGCGCCGCCGGCAACGTCGTCCAGGACCGCACGATCTGGGAGGACGCCGAGATCTTCGCCGAGAACCTGCGCCGCGGCCGCCTGATGAGCGCCCGGGAGCACGCCACCTACCGCCGGCTGTACGACGCCGTGCTCGAGCGGCTGCGCCCGCCGGACCTGCTGGTCTACCTGCGCTGCCCCGTGGCCGCCGTTCGCCGGCGCATCGCCTCCCGCGGCCGCGAGATGGAGCGGGGCATCGCGGACTCGTACCTGCGGCGCCTCCACCGGCTCTACGAGAGATGGATCGCCAACTACGATCTCTCGCCCGTGCTGATCATCCCCACCGGCGAGATCGACTACCTGACCGACCTCGTCGACCGCCACGACGTCCTGCGGGCCTTCGATCGCGTGCTGGGGTGAGGGCATCTCTCCGGAGGGTGCGGTCTTTCCGGCGGCCGGGTCGTTCCCGCGCTCTTCACAGCTCGCCGAGGAAGCGCACGTCGTCGATCTTCCAGTAGTAGTCATCGGCGCCCTGCGTCCCGACCCCGTGGTAGTAGAAGCGCAGTCGGAGGGTGGACGCACCACCGGTGGAGATCGGGAACGAGACCTGGCCCGAGGTGTCGGTGGCATAGGTCGCCAGCGGGGTCCAGTTGTAGGCCCCGTCCAGGTCGCAGGCCACCGTGCCCTCGGGCGGGTACGCCGTGTACTGGTTCTCGCGGAACAGGTGCGAGAAGCCGACGGTGACCGTGCCGCAGGCGCTGACATCGATCACGTCCGAGTACAGGTACTCCATGTAGTCGCCCGAACCGGCGATGGGCCCGGGCGGGACCCAGACGTACCCGCCGGCGCCGAGCGGGATGTCATTGCCCGTGCTCGACCAGCTCCACGGCGGGCTGGGGTAGGACATGCCATCGTAGCAGTCCCACGTGTACTCCTCGGTGGGGTACTCGCAGGTGGGATCCTCGAACGGGTTCGCGTCGAACCCCTCGGTGAGGTCCAGGCCGCAGTCGGTGGCCGGCACGCAATCGAACCCCGCTGGCGCCAGGCCGAAGTCGTCGAAGTTCTTGACGCCGTGGTCCGCGTACCGGTCCGTGAAGTCGAACGCGCCGACCCCCAGGTACGGCGCCGGGTTGCAGCGGCGCAGGCTCACGTCGTCCCACGGACTGCCCGCCGGGGGGGAGGCCAGCTCACCGAAGGCGTCGATCACCTGATCGTCGCGCCGCAGCGCGAGCCGATCGTTGCCGTCGAAACCGGCGACCGTGGCGCTCGTCATGTCGCAATCGTCGGGATCGTAGTTGCTCGACGTGAGGTACGGGTTGCAGACCGTGAACACCCCGCCGGCCAGGACCGTCCCCGAGAGGTCCAGGGTGTTCTGCGCTGTGCAGGCGGTGAAGGCGTTCGGGTAGAGGCACAGCGAGTAGTCGGTCAGATCGATCGCCGCCTGGCCGCAGTTGTACAGCTCGAGCGCCTGATTCTCGTAGT
This sequence comes from uncultured Myxococcales bacterium, assembly GCA_964476305.1. Classification (GTDB taxonomy): domain Bacteria; phylum Myxococcota_A; class Polyangia; order JAAYKL01; family JAAYKL01; genus CAYZAI01. The sequence goes on along the minus strand of CAYZAI010000023.1, from coordinate 121 downwards.
CGCCCGCGATGTACTCCGAGAAGATCAGGCACTCGGTCATGTCCGTGTCGCTGTCCGCGTCGGCATCCGCGTCGGCGTCGGCATCCGCGTCGGCGTCGGCGTCCGCGTCGGTATCGCCGTC
>CAYZAI010000022.1:1638-22691 GCA_964476305.1 uncultured Myxococcales bacterium | reverse complement strand
GCGAACACGAGCGTCCCCAAGGCCGCCGGCACGGGCTCGAGGCCGAGGCGCACGAGCAGCAGCAATAGCAGAGCCGCCGCGCCGAGATAGAGCGCCAGGCTGTGGAGCCGGTAGCCCAGGGCCCGGCCGGGCCAGAGGGCGCCGTCGATCATGTACGAGGCCATGTGCAGGGGTTGGTAGGACTCGAAGCGCGCCCCTCCGAAGGCCCACGCCAGGTTTTCCGCCGAGAATCCAGCGACCCGGGGGTTGTTCGTGACGAACCGGTCGTCGTCCCAGTTGAGAAATCCGCCGCCGAGGGACGGGGCAACGGTAGCCGCCGAAGCGGCCAGCACCATCGCGATGAGCAGCGCGAAGGCGAACCGCGGGCGGCGTTCGAGGAAGCCGTTCACGGATGCGAGTCTACCGAATCCGGGCCGCCAGAGAAAGGCATCCGGCTCCGCATGGCTCCGCATGAAGTCGGCCCGGGTCAAGGCCGACCAGATGCGGGCCACGGGCGCGAAGACGATGATCACCGCCTGCGAGAACTGCCACTCCCAGCTTACGGATCTGAGCGAGCACTACGGGCTGGGCATGGAGGTGCGCTTCCTCTCCGACGTCCTGTCCGACGCCCTGCTGCCCCCGGACGCGCCCTGAGCCGCGCCGCGCTCGGCTGCGCAGAGCGTTCCGGAAATGAAGTGGTGATAGGAGGAGGCACCCTCGCTGGCTTCGAGCGCGTGAGGATGCTAGTCTTCGAGCGATGGCGACCTGCTCCTTCACCGCTTACTTCGAGAACGAGGTCCTGAGGAAGAGGCCGTACCTGAAGAGGGAGTGGTGCATCCGCGTCGTGCAGAGCCCTATCCGCATGGAACCGCAGGAAGGGAACCGCTTCCGTTTCTGGGGAGAGGTCGCGGAGCTGGAGGGCCGATACCTCAGGGTCGTCACCTTGGCGGACCGTACGACCATTCACAACGCGTTCCCCGACAGGAGGTTCGTGCCATGAAGCTGAACTACTACCCGGAGACGGATTCTCTCTACATCGACCTTTCGTCGCGCCCCAGCGCCGAGAGCCGGGAGGTCTCGGAGGGAGTCGTGCTCGACTACGACGCGGACGGGAACCTCGTCGGCATCGACATCGACAACGCCGGCGACAAGCTCGATCTGGACGAGTTCGTGCTCAGCCGCCTGCCCGCCGGAGCCCAGAAGCTGTCTGCGTGACACGAGACGACGTGGATCGGGGGAGTTCCTGCTAGGAAGTTGAGACGGATCCGGGTCTGAGCGAGCACCACGGGCCGGGCATGGAGGTGCGCTTCCTCTCCGAGGTCCTGGCCGACGCCCTGCTCCCGCCGGACGCGGAGTGAATCGGCTCTCCGCTCCGGGCCGCGGCCGTGATATCGTCCGTGCGATGACCCGCAGCGAGAAGGCCACGCGCATCGGCGAGATCCTGGACCGGATGTACCCGTCCCCGGGCATCCCGCTTCGGCACCGCGATCCGTTCACGCTGCTGGTGGCCACGGTGCTCTCGGCCCAGTGCACCGACAAGCGGGTCAACGAGGTGTCCCCGCGGCTGTTCGCCCGGGCCGCGTCGCCGCAGAAGATGGCCCGCGTGCCGCGCGAGGAGATCGAGGATATCGTCCGGCCCTGCGGGCTGGCGCCGTCCAAGTCCAGGGCCATCTCCGGGCTGTCCGCGATCCTCGTCGAAGAGCACGGCGGGGTCGTGCCCGACTCCTTCGAGGCCCTCGAGGCCCTGCCCGGCGTGGGCCACAAGACCGCGAGCGTCGTGATGTCCCAGGCTTTCGACAGGCCCGCATTCCCGGTGGACACCCACATCCACCGGCTGGCCGCCCGCTGGGGCCTCTCGGACGGCTCGTCCGTGAAGCGCACCGAGTTCGATCTCAAGCGCCTGTTCCCGCAGGAGACCTGGCGCGACCGGCACATCCAGATCATCCTCTTCGGCCGCGAGCACTGCCCGGCCCGGGGCCACGACCCGGGGAGTTGCCCGATCTGTTCCTGGGCCGGGCCCCGGCCGCGGAAGCACAAGGAGCGATCGCGATGACCACGCTCGAGGGCAGGACCCTCTTCGTCACCGGAGCCAGCCGCGGCATCGGCGAGGCCATCGCGCTGCGGGCGGCCAGGGACGGCGCCAACGTCGTCATCGCGGCCAAGACGACCACGCCGCACCCCCGGCTCGAGGGCACGATCTTCACGGCGGCCGCGAAGGTCGAGGCGGCGGGCGGGCGGGCCCTGCCCCTCGAGGTCGACATCCGTGACGAAGAACGGGTCGCCTGGGCCATGGCCGAGGCAGCCTCGGTGTTCGGCGGCATCGACATCCTGGTGAACAACGCCAGCGCCATCAGCCTGGCCGGCACCGGCGCGATCGACGCCAAGCGCTTCGACCTGATGCACGCGGTCAATGCACGGGGCACGTTCCTGTGCGGCAAGCACGCCCTACCGTACCTCACCGAGGCGGAGAACCCCCACATCCTGTGCATCAGCCCGCCGCCGACCCTGGAGCCACGCTGGTTCGCACCGCACCTGGCCTACACGATGTCCAAGCTCGGCATGAGCCTGTGCGTGCTGGGCTGGGCCGAGGAGCTCAAGGATCGCGGCATCGCGGCCAACGCGCTGTGGCCACGTACTACTATCGCCACGGCGGCGATCCGCAACCTCTTTGGCGGCGAGGAGACCGTTCGCCGCAGCCGCCGGCCGGAGATCGTGGCCGACGCGGCGCACTGGATCCTGACCCGACCGAGCCGCGAATGCACGGGCAACTTCTTCATCGACGAGGACGTCCTGCGAGACGGGCCCGGCGTGACCGACCTCTCGCCCTACGCCGTGGATCCCGCTCTCGACCCGCTGCCCGACCTCTTCGTGTGACGGCCCGCGGCAGGTCCGGGCCGGGATCGCCCCCGACCGCCCCCGACCGGGATTGTCGGTGCGCGGCATTCGGGCTAGAGTGTCACGGTTCGCGCGACGACGGCCATCCCGGGACGGACCGCTCGCGCCAGCGTACGAAGGAAGGGTGCCGGATGCATCGGTCGATTCGCGCCATTTGTGCCGTCCTCTTCGCCGCGGGGGCGCTGCTCCTGGTGCCCGGACGGGCACCCGCCCAGCCCCGGGAGAACCCGCTGGAGCGCGCCCGCCACCACATGGAGCTGGGTCAGGAGGCCTTCTCCCGCGAAGCCTGGGACGAGGCCGCCCGACAGTTCGTCGATGCCTATGGTGCTTCCCCGTTCCCGGCGTTCCTCTACAACGCGGCCCTGGCGAACGAAAAGGGCGATAACCGCGCAACTGCGGCCGAGCTGTACCGGCGCTACCTGTCCGAGGAGCCCGGCGCCTCGGACGCGGCAGAGGTCGAGATCAAGATCCGCATGCTGCTCGCCGAGAGCCCCACCGAAACCGAGGAGGGGGAGACCTCGCCCGGCGTGCCGCAGGTGGAGATCACGGAAGTCGAGATGAAGTCGCTCATCTCGGTGCGCACCAATCCGGCGGACGCCCGCGTCCGTCTGCTGGACACCGAAGGGCAGGAGGTCGCCGCCTTCGAGGGCCCGTCCGCGCAGACCGTCGTGCGCGGGACCTACGCCGTCGAGGTCAGCCACCCGGACTTCCGCACGGTCCAGACCGGCATCCACGTCACTCCGGGGCAGGTCTACATCGTCGTCGTGGAGATGAGCCAGGGTGCCTTCCTCGGGTTCCTGCACGTCAAGACCGACATTCCCGGCGCCGACGTCTACGTGGACGACCGCGAGATGGGGAGCGTGGGGACCACGCCCTGGGGCAACGTGCTACCCGCCGGTCCGCACAAGCTCTGGCTCGAGAAGCCCGGGTACGAACCCATCGAAGACGAGATCGAGGTCGGTCTCGGCGGCCAGGAGACCCGCGAATACACCCTCGCCCGCCTCGACTTCGGCTCGGTGCTGGTCAAGGCCAACATCCCAGGGGCGAGGGTCTACCTCGACGACGCATTGCTCGGCGTGGCGCCGCTGACCGAGCGGGCCGCCCCGGGGGTCCACCGCCTGCGGGTGGCTGCCGAGGGCATGAAGGACTGGATCACCGAGATCACCGTCTCCCGCGGCCAGGTCACCAAGGCCCTGGTGAGGATGAACCCGACACCGAGCCGCACGTCTGCGTGGGTCTCCCTGGGCTTCTCGGTCGCGCTGTTCGCTGGCGGCGGCGTGACCGGCGGCTTCGCCCTCAAGCTCGATCGCGAGCTCGAGAAGGATCGCAACGCCGGGCGGCTCGCGGACGACGACCCGCGCATCCTCAAGGGTTTCCTGCTGGCGCTGGGCGCGGACGTGGGCTTCGGCGTCGGCGCCATCGTCGGTGCCCTGAGCATCTACTATTTCCTGCGGGATCCCCTGCCGCCCTCGGAGGGCAAGCTCTACGATCCGGTGGATTTCGAGGAGAACCCGGACGCCTCGGCCGAGGAACCGGCGGAGAAGGAGGAACCGGCCGCCGGGACCGCGGCACGTGGACCCCGTTTCGCCGTGGCGCCGCTGATCTCGGCGAACGCCGTGGGCCTGGGGCTGGCCCTGGCCTTCTAGCAGGAGGAAGAAATGCACTGCCGCGCACGAATGGCCCTGTTGCTGATGGTCGCGCTTTCGGCGGGGCTCCTCGGTTGCTCGTTCTTCGACTTCTTCGGTTACCAGGACGACGCGCCCCTGCACGTGATCGATCGGCCGAGCGGCTACCCCTCCGCGCGATTCGGGGCGGAGATCGCGCCGTCTGCCATTCGCAGCGCCAGGAACGTCGACCTCGTCGGCGTCTCCGCCGGCGAGGGCTATCCCACGGTGTTCTACCGGTTGGCCGAGGACGGGGATCTGGTGGACATCGAGGATCCCTGGGACGAGTACTCGAAGAATACGCTGCAGTGTGAGACCGACGGCAGCGGCGCCTCCCTGGTCGGCCTGCCGGTGTGGGGCGACGATCTGCGCACGGGCTGCGTCGCCATCGGAGAGACCGGCGAGCCGCGGCAGGTCGTGATCTACTGCCCGGAGGATTTCCACTCCGAGGAGATCACCGCGGCCGCGGTCGCCGCACAGGATCCCGTGTCCGACGAGGATTATCTCCGGCGCTTCGGCCAGCAACTGGCGGCGATCCGCCCCGTTGAGGGGCAGGCCTGGCTGCTGGCCGCGGCCTCGGAGTATTTCGTGGTGGTCTGCTCCGCGGTCGGCCGCTGCACCGATCGCCTGGTGCCGGAGTTCGCCGGCATGCAGTATCCAGGGGAGATCGTGGAGATCGCGGCCGGGCGCCTTTCGGACGGGCGGATCTGGGTGGCGGCCACGACCGTCGACGACAGCGCCGCGGTGGCCGTCAGCCGATTGCACCTCTTCGTCCAGGACGCGCCGCTCAGCCCGGTCTTCACGCAGGCGGCCTGCGTCAACCGAAGCGGCGAGCCGGGGTTCGCCGGGCGCATGGCCGCGGGCGACCTGGATCGCGACGGCTCCGACGAGCTTGTCGTCTCCGCCAGCCACGCCGAGGGGCGGCTGCCGGCGGTCTACGTCTACGACCCGGCTGAGCTCGCGACGGCCGGGCCAGAGTGCAGCAGCGACGCGCCGGAGCCGCTGGCCACCATCGAGCCCGGGGACGGCCCCCTTGACGTGGTGTGCGGTGATTCGTGCGACTTCGGCACGGTCCTCGCGGTCGGCGACATCGCCACCGACGACGACGGCCCGGAGGTCATCGTCGGCGGGCCGGGGGCCACCGTGGACGGCGTGACCGGGGCCGGGGCGGTCTGGATCTACCGCGGCGCCGAGCTGATCACCGGCGGCCAGGCGGTGGTGGCCGGTCGGGTGGCCCACTCCAGCCCGGTCGCGTCGTCGAACTTCGGTGGCGGCCTGGCCGTGGCCCCGATGGCCGGTCGCAACGAGCTGCTCGCGGGAATGACCGGCAAGGGCAAGCTCGTCGTCGTATTCTGCACCGGCGTGGGTGAAGACCTCGAGGCTGGAGGAGATGTCACCACCGGAGCCGGCGGCTCCGTGATCTCAACGCGCTGCCGGCCGGACTAGGGGCCGCCATGCACATCGAGGCCCAACCCGTCCAGATCCTCGTCGTCGATGACGAGCCCAACATGCGCAAGGTGCTGCGGGCGATGCTCGAACACGACGGCCACGAGGTGCATGTGGCCGAGGACGGTGCCGAGGCCCTCCGTATCCTGGCCGAGAACCACGTAGACCTGGTGATCACCGACCTCAGGATGCCGGGAATGGACGGGATGGCCCTGCTCCAACACGTCCACGGCCAGCGGGCCCTGCTGCCGGTGATCATGATCACGGCCCACGGCACCGTGGACACCGCCGTGGAGGCGATCAAGCTCGGCGCCTTCGACTATCTGACCAAGCCTTTCGAGCGCCGGACCCTGCGCCAGATCGTGGCCAAGGCCGCGCGCACCGTCGAGCTCAGCCGCAAGGACGCCTCCGTCGAGCGCGATCCCGCCGGTCGCTTCAGCATCGTCGGCCGCAGCCAGATGATGCAGGACATCTTCGCGGTGATCGATCGCGTCGCCGGCACGCCCTCCACAGTGCTGATCACCGGGGAGAGCGGCACGGGCAAGGAGCTGATAGCACGGGCCCTGCACGAGAACTCGAACCGGGCAGCGCAACCCTACATCCGGGTCAACTGCGCGGCGATCCCGCCGACACTGATCGAGAGCGAGCTGTTCGGATACGAGAAGGGGGCGTTCACGGGCGCGGAGACCGCCAAGCCCGGCCGCTTCGAACTCGCCGACAAGGGGACGCTGTTCCTCGACGAGATCGGCGAGGTCTCCCCCGAGATGCAGGTCAAGCTGCTGCGCGCGATACAGGAGGGCGAGTTCGAGCGCGTCGGGGGCATCACGACCACCACGGTCGATGTCCGCCTGATCACCGCCACCAACCAGGATCTGCGCCAGCGGATCGGAGACGGACTGTTCCGCGAGGACTTGTTCTACCGGCTCAACGTGGTCCACATCCACCTGCCGCCGCTCAGAGACCGCGCCGAGGACATCGGCCCGCTGGTGAGCCACTTTCTCGAGCGCTACAATACCCGGCTCGGCAAGCAGGTGGCCCGCGTCTCCGCCGAGGCCGTCGCCGCTCTTGAGGCCTACCCATGGCCGGGTAACATCCGCGAACTCGAGAACGCCATCGAGCGCTGCGTGCTGTTCTGCGACGAGGACGCGATCCTCCCTGCCCACCTGCCCAGAGAGGTCGGCGGGCAGAAGACCGACTCCCCGAGCGGCGAGTTCCCGGTCCCGGAGGGCCTCCCTGCCGGCGGCGGCCTGAAGGACCAGGTGCGGGCCGCCACCGCCGCCATCGAACGGCAGCTGATCCAGCGTGCGCTGGACCAGACCGGGCGCAACGTGACCCGGGCCGCCCGGCTGCTCGAGATCAGCCGCAAGTCGCTGCAGACCAAGATGAAGGAGCTCGGCCTGCGCGACGATCCCACGGACGGAGAGGGGCGAAAGCAGCCTTGAGCCTGGCGGATTGCCAGCCGGATCGCGACGTCCGGATCACCCTCGCCTGCATCGGCGACGAGCAGGAGTCCTGGGGGCGTACCGCCTTCCCCGCACCGCGCCACTACTACCTGATGCCCGCGCCGCTGCTGCTCGCCGAGGTGCTACGTCGCGAAGACAGGGAGGCCCCACCCGAGGCCGTCTCCACCGTCTACCTCAATCGCAGCGTGCAGGACATGACCGAGATGCTCGAGGCTCTCGAGACCACGGCTCCGCGGGTCCTCTGCCTGTCCTGCTACTCGTGGAACCTCGGCGCGAGCCTGGAGCTGGCGCGGATGCTCTGCGGCGGCGACGCCCGGTCCGGACCCCGTGTCGCGCTGGGCGGGCCGGCGGTTGCCTTCGGGGACCCGGCCCTGGCCGTCGAGCTGCTCAAGAGGGAGCCGGCGGTGACGGCCGTGGCCCTGGGCGAAGGCGAGCCGGTGATAGCTGACCTGGTGCGCGTGCTTCTCCGCGGGGCGGGCGGGGCGCCTCCCGGCTGCGTGATCCGCGTTCCTGACGGAATCGCCGTCGGCGACGGCCCGCCGCCGGTGATCCGGCAGGAGGACATCCCGGAGATCGACCCGACCCTCGTCGATGTCCCCCGCAGCGCAGGAGCCGGCCTGGCGGCGGTGGTCCAGACATACCGGGGCTGCCCCTATTCCTGCGCCTACTGCAGCTTCCACGGCGGCGCCGGCGGTGTCCGGCAGCTGCCCGTCGAGCGGGTGGAGCGGGAGCTCGGACGTCTGTTCGAGGCCGGGATCGAAACCGTGCATTTCGCTGATTCGGTCTTCGACGTCTCCCCGACCCGCGCGAGCCGTATCCTCGAGTTCTGCTCCGGGCACAACCGCGAGACCTCGCTCTTCTGCTACGCCGCCTTCCAGCGGGCGGACGAAGAGCTCGGCGAGCTTTTCGAGCGCACGCGGATTCAAATCGGCGTGGGCCTGCAATCAACGGACGAGCGGGTGCTGGCCCGGGTGGGCCGGCGCTTCGGTGTGGAGCGTTTCAAACGGACCGCGGCAACCTATTCCCGCAGGAACGTCAACTTCTACATCGATCTGATGTTCGGCCTGCCCGGCGACAATCTGGCGGGCTTCCGGCGGACCGTCGACGAGGCCCTGGAGCTGGAGCCCGAGTTGCTGATGCCCTTCCCGCTCACGGTGATCGCCCGCGCGCCGCTGGCTGCGGATCCCGAGGGCTTCGGCGTCGCGCGACAGGACGACGCGCTGGTCCGGGAGGCCGTTCGGCCCGTGAGCGGTCTGGTCTACGCGGACATCGGTCTGGGCCATGGCTTTCATCTCGACGACCTGCGCCGCTTCGACGATTTCGCCACCGCGGTGTTCTTCGCCGCGCAGCGCCACCCCGCATCCTTTCGGGTCCTCACGCGGTACGCCCGCGCCACCGCGGACCGCGGCCACGGGCTCGACGGATTCGCCGTGCTCGAGGCCGTGGGGTCCGGAATCCGCGAGCGGCTGGGGGATAGCCCGGTGACCCTGGCCGCGCCACCGGCTCTGGGAGCCGCCGTGAACGAGCTGGCAGACGGGCTGCTGGCCGCCATGGGCGCGGCGGAACACGAGCGGCGGGCCCTCGGCGAGATGATGCGGCTGGAGGGCAAGGTGGCCCTCGTCCTCGAAAGGCCGAACCGACGCCACAGGTTCCACGACGCGCGGGTGAAGCTGGAGAGATCGATCGACCTGGAAGCCGTCACCACGACCCCGGGTGCCGCGGAGATCGGGCTGCGGCTCGAGCACCTGGTGACCCACCTCGAGTTTCCCTGGGCCGATCTGCTGCGCCTGCCCGAGCTGCACGAGGGGATCCGCCCCGCTCCGGGGCTGGCGGTGGCGCTGCTTCCCTTCGACGACTGGCGCATCGACGTCTGGTCCCTTGACGAGGCCGGCGCGGCCCTGCTCGAAATCCTGCCCGAGAGCCGCACGATCCGCCTCGACGCCGCGTTGCGCCGCCTCGAACGCCGCTTCGGCGAGGAGGCGATCCGGGCGGCGGTGGCCCGTCTGTCGGGGATGGGGCTGATCGGGATCCGCGAACCCGCCCGGTGAGCGGCACGCCGTCACCGGAGCGATTGTTGCAGCTCGTTCCCCATTTCGTCACGCGCGTGTTACAAAGCGGTGGCAAACCATGGCCATGAGCAGGAAGCGAATTCTGGTTGTCGAAGACGAGGCCGATCTGGTCGGGGTCCTTCAGTACAACCTGGTCAAGGAGGGGTACTTGGTGGAGTCGGCTTCGACCGGCGCCGCGGCCTTCTCGAAGCTCGAGAAGGGCCCGGTTCCGGATCTCGTGATCCTGGACCTGATGCTGCCCGACTTCTCCGGTCTCGACGTCTGCCGAAGGCTTCGCGCGGATGACCGGCTCGCGGAGACATCCGTCCTGATGTTGACGGCAAAGACCGAGGAGGCCGATCGGATCACCGGGTTCGAGGTCGGCGCGGACGACTACGTCGCCAAGCCGTTCAGCGTGAAGGAGCTGATGTTGCGGGTCAAGGCGCTGCTCAGGCGCCGCGACGGAGCAAAGGGGAAGGGCGAGCTGTCGTTCGGTGTCCTCGAGATCGACCAGTCGGCGCACCGGGCCTGGGTCGAAGGCGAGGAGGTCGCCCTCACGGTGCTCGAGTTCAGCCTGCTCGTGACCCTGCTCGAGCGCAAGGGGCGCGTGCAGTCCCGCGATCGCCTCCTGGGTGACGTCTGGGATATCCACGCCGAGGTGACCACCAGGACGGTGGACACCCACGTGAAGCGCCTGCGGGAGAAGCTCTGCGCCGCCGGTGACTACATCGAGACCGTGCGGGGGGTCGGCTACCGGTTCAAGGACACCCCTTGACGGCGGGGCGTCAATGAGGCTGGGCGTCCGGGGCAAGATCATCGTCCTGCTCGTGGGGATCGTGCTCGTCGTGGTCCTGGTTTCGGAGATCGTCCTGGGCCGGGCCGTGGACGAGACGCTGCGCGCCCGCGCCGAGGACGAGATGGGCCGGCTTGCCGCCGTGACCGCCGTCCTCCTCGGACATCGGATCGACGGCTCGACCGTCGCGGCCGTGGATCCGCTGGCGGACGAGCTCGGGCTGACGCTCGGGATGCGCGTCACCGTCGTCGGCCCGGGGGGGCGCGTCCTGGGAGACTCGGATCTCGCCGCGGCGCAGGTCGACGTCCTGGAGAACCACAGGGACCGCCCCGAGATCGGGGCCGCCATCGACCGCGGCCGCGGAGTCTCCTGGCGCTACAGCACCACCGTGGAGAACGAGCTCATCTACTCCGCCGCGAGCTTCCAGGGCCCCGGCGGGACCTGGGTGGTTCGCGTCTCGAGGCCGGTGGAGGAGATCGAGGACGCCGTGGGCGCGCTGCGCGGTGTGCTCGTGGCGGCGGGCCTGGGGGGGATCGCCCTGGCCGTGGTCATGGGCATCCTCACCACCATCTACTTCACGCGCACTCTTCGAAACCTCGTGAGACACGCGCAGGGAACCGTCGATGGCAGGCGGCAGCGCATGGTCCTCGATGGCGGCGGTGATCTCGACGGCCTGGCCAGCTCCGTCCAGAGGCTCGCCGAGGAGCTGGAGCAGCGGCTGGACGAGCTGAAGGCGGAACGCAACCGTTTCGGCGCCGTGCTGGAGGGAATGACCGAAGCGGTGATCGCCCTCGACGAAAACCGGCGGGTGACCCTGATCAACGATGCGGGCCTGCACCTTTTCAGCCTCGGCGAGCAGCCCATCGGGCGCACCATCCTGGAGACGATGAGGGTCCCGGAGCTCAGCGCCCTTTTCGACGGCCTGAAGCCCGGTGCGAGCGGGAAGGTGGAGTTCGACTTCGGCGGCTCGACCCCGAGGAGGGTTCTCGCGACCGCGTCACGACGGGTGGAGGGGGACTACGTGGTGGTCTTCCTCGACGTGACGGAAAGGCGTCGTCTCGAGACCATCCGCCGGGATTTCGTTTCGAACGTGTCCCACGAGCTGCGAACGCCGGTGAGCATCATCAAGGCGAACGCCGAGACGCTCCTCGACGGGGCCATCGACGACAAGGAGGCCGCGAAGCGTTTCCTGGCGTCGATGATGGTGCACGCCGATCGCCTCTCCCATCTCATCTCCGACCTCCTGGACATCTCCCGGATCGAGGAGGGGAAGTACGGCCTGAAGCGGGAGGAGGTTCCCCTGGCCCAGGCCCTGAGACGCGCCGCGGCCGCCATGGAGACGGCGGCCATCGGGAAGGGGACGAGCATCCGGGTGGAGGCCGTGGGGGACATCGCCGCCGTCGCCGACGGCAAGGCGCTGGACCAGGTGCTCTTCAACCTGGTGGACAACGCGGTCAAGTACACCCAGGAGCACGGCAGGATCACGCTGCGGGCCGTCCGCGAGGAGGACCGGGTCCTCGTCGAGGTGGAGGACGACGGGCCGGGCGTTGAGCCCCGCCACCGCGATCGTCTCTTCGAGCGCTTCTTCCGCGTCGACAAGGGCAGATCCCGCGAGATGGGAGGCACGGGCCTCGGCCTCGCCATTGTCAAGCACCTCGTGCTGGCCATGAACGGCGAGGTGGGCATGCGCCCCGCCAGCGGGGTCGGATCCGTCTTCTGGGTGCGGCTGCCCGCCCCCTGATCCCTTCGAGTTCGCCGTCTGTTCCCGATCCTGTCACGGAAATGACTCACCCTCGCGGGATGATGCCTCCAGCAACGCGAGGCGCCATCGCGGCGCCCATCCACAGGAGGTAGATGATGTCGAGTATTTGCATGAGTTCGACAAAACGGCGAGGGGCCTGGCCGGCTCTGCTGGCGCTTCTCACGCTCTGTTTCGCGCCGTATCGTGCGACGGGACAGGCCTCGACCGCCCCGGCGCCCGCGGTCGAGGAGAAGCAGGAGGCCAAGCCCCAGGTCGGCTACGACAAGGGGTTCTTCATCGCCGACTCCAAGGGCCTGTTCAAGCTCAAGGTGGGCGCCACCATGCAGCCCCAGTTCGCCTGGGAGAGCGTGGAGGAGCACGTGGAGCGGACGGACGACGCCACCGGCGAGACGGAGGTCCTCGCGCGTACGGATCGCGAGCCCGAGTACTCGTTCATGATCCGCCGCGCCGAGCTCAAGCTGGGCGGCCACGCCTTCTCGGAGAGGGTGACCTACGGCTTCATGGCGGACTTCGGCAAGGGGACGGTGGGGCTCGAGGACTACTACCTGGACTTCGCCCTGGCCCCGAACGTCTTCCACGTGCGCTTCGGAAGCTACAAGCGACCGTTCTCGAGGCAGCAGCTCACGTCCAGCAGCAAGCTGGAGCTCGTGGACCGCTCGATCACCGACAAGGCCTTCGGCGGCGGCCGGGATCTCGGCCTGATGTTCCACGACAATTTCGAGAAGTCCCCGGGCTTCGAGTGGGCCGTGGGCGTGTTCAACGGGACCGGAACGAAGCCGTGGTTCGAGGGGAGCCTGGAGGAGGACGACGACGGGAACGTCTCCGGCGTCAGCTCCAAGTCGAAAACCACCAACGTGCCGGACAGGTTCCACCCGATGGCGGTGGCCCGCCTGGGCTTCAACCACGGGGATCTCTCGGGCTACAGCGAGGCGGATCTGGAGGGCGGTCCTTTCAGGCTGGGCCTGGGGATCTCGGGAATACTGGACTTCGACTCGGACGACACCGACGACTCCGGGGTGCACGGCGAGCTCGACTACGCCATCAAGGCCGCCGGCTTCTCCACCACGGGCGCCGTGTACGTGATGTCCGCCCAGGACGGGGAGGACTTCGAGGATCAGTCCCTGGCCGCGTGGGGCCTCCACGCCCAGGCGGGCTACGTGATCGGGGGGCTGGTCCAGCCCGTGCTGCGCTACGCGCTGGTGGACTGGGACGGCGAGGACAACAACACCCAGGAGGTGACCGGCGGCCTCAGCGTCTACATCTTCAAGCACAACCTCAAGTGGCAGACCGACGCGGGCGGCATCCTCCGCGAGCACGAGGCCGGCGGCCTCACCGACTACGTGGTGCGGTCCCAGGTGACCCTGGCGTTCTGACAAGCATGTTGCGTGGCTGTCACGCGAACGTCATGCGGGCGGACTAGCTTGCCCGCAGGCAATCGAAAGGAGAACCACCAGATGAATACCGCAATCAAGTCGCTGGCGCTGTCCGTGGTCGCAATGACCGTGATGGTGGCGTGCGCGGAGCAGACGCCGGTGAAAGCGGACCAGGGGAAAACGGCCGGAGGCGACAAGGCGGCCGTGAAGGAAAATGCCAGGGAGCCCATCACCCTCAACGGGGCCGGGGCCACCTTCCCGTACCCCGTCTACGCCCAGTGGGCCCACACCTACAACAAGGTGGCCGGGACGAAGCTCAACTACCAGTCCATCGGCTCGGGCGGCGGCATCGCCCAGATCAAGGCCAAGACCGTGGACTTCGGCGCCTCCGACGCGCCCCTCCAGCCGGCGGTCCTCGACGGGATCGGCCTCGTCCAGTTCCCGATGGTCATGGGCGGTGTCGTCCCCGTGGTGAACATCGAGGGCATCGGGGCCGGGCAGCTCGAGCTCACGAAGGAGCTGCTCGCCGACATCTACCTGGGCAAGATCAAGAAGTGGAACGACAAGGCCATCAAGGACACCAACCCCGACCTGGCCCTCCCCGACCAGGACATCGCCGTGGTGCACCGGGCCGACGGCTCGGGCACGACGTGGATCTTCACCAACTACCTCGACAAGGTGTCCCCCGAGTGGCACGAGAAGGTGGGCAACGACAAGGCGGTGGAGTGGCCCACGGGGATGGGCGGCAAGGGTAACGAGGGTGTGGCGGCCTATGTGCAGCGGGTGAAGGGCGCCATCGGCTACGTCGAGTACGCCTACGCGCTGCAGAACATGATGGTCCACGCCCGACTGCAGAACACGGCGGGCCACTTCGTGGATCCCACGGTGGAGTCCTTCCAGGCCGCGGCGGCGAGCGCCGACTGGACGGGCACGCCCGGGTTCTACGTGGTGCTGACCGACCAGCCCGGGGAGAAGACCTGGCCCATCACCGGGGCCACCTTCATCCTGATGCACAAGGATCAGGAGAACGCCGCGGCGGCGAAGGAGGCACTCGCCTTCTTCGACTGGTGCTACCGGCACGGGTCGGTCGCCGCTCTCGATCTCCAGTACGTGCCCATGCCCGACCAGGTCGCCGATCTGGTCCGCGACCTCTGGAAGAGGGAGATCAAGGCCTCGGGCAACCCCGTGTGGCGGTGATCCGATCCCGATGAGGCAACCTTGCCGAAGCGGAAAGCGAGGGAGGTTGGGAGACGCGGTCTACCGGACGGCCGCCTTCCTGGCCGCCGCCCTCGTCATCGCCCTGATGGCGGGGCTCCTGGTGGAGCTGGTGGCCGGCTCGTGGCCCTCCATCCGCCGCTTCGGCTTGGGCTTCCTCACCAGCGACTCCTGGAACCCCGTCACCGGGCAGTTCGGCGCGGCCAGCAGCATCTACGGCACCCTGGTCTCCACGGCCATCGCCATGGTGATCGCCGTGCCCCTCGCCCTGCTCATCGCCCTGTTCCTGGTGGAGCTGGCGCCTCCCGCGATATCCCGGCCCGTCGGGTACGCCATCGAGCTGCTGGCGGCGGTGCCCAGCATCATCTACGGCATGTGGGGCCTCTTCGTGTTCGCTCCGTTCATGGCCGATCGCGTGCAACCCGGGCTGAAGGGCGCCCTGGGATTCCTGCCCCTCTTCGACGGACCGCCCCTGGGGATCGGCATGCTCACCGCCGGGATCATCCTGGCGCTCATGATCCTGCCGTTCGTGACGGCGGTGATGCGGGACGTCTTCCGGATGGTGCCCCCGGTGGTGAAGGAGGCGTCGTACGGGATGGGGTCCACGACCTGGGAGGTGACCAGCAGGGTGACGGTCAGGTACGGGTTCTCCGGGCTGCTCGGCGCGGTCTTCCTCGGGCTCGGGCGCGCCGTGGGCGAGACGATGGCGGTCACCTTCGTGATCGGCAACAGCCACCGCATCTCCTTGTCCCTCTACGCGGCGGGCAACAGCATCGCCTCCACCCTGGCCAACGAGTTCACCGAGGCGTCCGAGCCCATGTACCTCTCGTCCCTCGTGGAGCTCGGGCTGGTCCTGTTCCTCATGACGATGGTCGTCCAGGTGGCGGCCCAGCTGTGGATCAGGCGGGCCACCAGGAAGGCCGGAGGCGGGCTGTGAGACGGCGCCCCGCGACCGGGAGGAAGATCGGCGACGCCCTGGTCAAGGGCCTGGCCACGGCGGCCTCGCTCCTGGGCATCTTCTTCCTGGGATGGATCCTCCTGGAGGTGGGGCAAAAAGGGATCGCGGCCCTCGACTGGGACTTCTTCACACGGCTGCCGGCCCCTCCCGGCGCCGCCGGGGGAGGGCTCGCGAACGCCATCGTCGGGACCCTGCTGATGACGACCCTGGCCACGGTCATCGGGGTGCCCATCGGGATCATGGCCGGGGTCTTCCTCGCCGAGGTGGGGAAGGGGACCAGGCTCGCGGCGGGCGTCCGCTTCATGGTCAACGTGATGATGGGGATCCCGTCGATCATCGTCGGCCTCTTCGTCTATGCGATCGTGGTGCTGCCGCAGGGACACTTCTCGGGGCTCGCGGGGGCGGCGGCGCTGGCGATCATCATGCTGCCGGTGGTGGCGCGGACCACGGACGACATGCTCACCCTCGTGCCCAACGAGCTGCGCGAGTCGGCCCTGGCCCTCGGGCTGTCCCGCTGGCGCGTCACCCTGGCGGTGGTGTTCCGCGCGGCGCGATCCGGGATGGTGACCGGAGTGCTGCTGGCGGTGGCCAGGGTGAGCGGCGAGACGGCGCCCCTGCTGTTCACCGCCCTCAACAGCGTCTACTGGCCCGGCGGTGTCAACGAGCCCACCGGCAACCTCACGGTGACCATCTTCAACTACGCCATGTCCCCGTACCCGGACTGGCAGCAGGCGGCCTGGGGCGCGTCGCTCCTGATCATGGCGGCGGTGCTGGTGGTGACGGTGCTCGCGCGGGCGATGACCAGGGAGAAGAAGAGATGAGCGGGACCAAGCTGTCCACCAGGGGCCTGAGCTTCTTCTACGGGAACCAGCAGGCCCTGTTCGAGAACGACCTCGACATCGCAAGCGGCGAGGTCACCGCCATCATCGGCCCGTCCGGCTGCGGCAAGTCCACCCACATCCGGGTCTACAACCGGATCTTCGAGCTCTACCGGGACCAGCGGGCCACCGGGGAGGTGCTGCTGGACGGGGAGAACATCCTGTCGCCCGCGGCCGACATCATCGAGCTGCGGCGCAAGGTGGGGATGATCTTCCAGAAGCCGACCCCGTTCCCGATGACCGTGTTCGAGAACGTGTCCTACGGGCTCAGGATGCACTACCGGTTGACGAAGGCGGAGGCGGCCGAGCGGGTGGAGCAGGCCCTCCGGGACGCCGCGCTCTGGGACGAGGTGAAGGACAAGCTGGGCCAGCCCGGGATGGCCCTCTCCGGCGGGCAGCAGCAGCGCCTCTGCATCGCGCGCGCGATCGCCGTGGAGCCGGAGATCCTGCTGATGGACGAGCCCACCTCCGCGGTCGATCCGGTGGCCACCGCGCGGATCGAGGAGCTGGTGGAGTCCTTCAAGGGGCGCTACACGGTGGTCATCGTGACGCACAACATGCAGCAGGCGGCCCGGATCTCCGACCATACGGCCTTCTTTTTCGAGGGCAGGATCATCGAGTTCACAACGACCGAGAAGATCTTCACGAACCCGTCCATCAAGCAGACGGAAGAGTACATCACCGGCCGGTTCGGCTAGCCGAAGAGGGGTGGTCCCATGACGAAAGATTCACTGTTGTCCAGGGAGATCGCCAAGCTGAACGACCGCCTGCTCCTCATCGGCGGCGAGGCGGAGCACAGCGTCAGGGACGCGGTGCGCGCCGTCGATGAGCGGGACGTCGCACTGGCCAGGCGCGTGATCGACGGCGACGAGGAGATCGATCGCCTGGAGGTGGATCTGGAGGAGGAGTGCCTGAAGGTGCTCGCCCTCCACCAGCCCGTCGCCACGGATCTGCGCTTCATCATCACGGTGTTGAAGGTGAACAACGATCTCGAGCGGGTCGGTGATCTGGCGGGCAACATCGCCGAGTACGGTATCATGCTGACGGCCGAGCCCGAGGTCCCCTTCGCCTACGACTTTCCCGGCATGGCGGCTCGGGCCCGGGAGATGCTCGCCGCGAGCCTGGACGCCCTGGTCAACCACAGCGCCGAGGTCGCCCACCGCGTGCGGATGGCGGACGACGGGATCGACGATTTGCACCGGGAGATGTACGGCCTGTGCGAAGGGAAGATGCGTGAGCGGCCGGATCTGCTCGGCGCCTACCTCAAGCACATCGGGCTCTCGCGCTGCCTCGAGCGCATCGCCGACTACGCCACCAACATCGCCGAGGACGTGATCTACCTCGTCACCGGCGAGATCGCCCGGCACTGAACCCGGGGAACCCCGGGCCGGGAACAGCCGCCCGTCACGGCAGCCTCCCATTCGTTTCCGGCTCGTCACACGATCGTAACAATCCCCCGGTAGGTTCCCCGCAGGTCTGGTGACCTGAGTTGGAAAAGACCCGCCAGCCGAGGTGCGAAGGCCTCATTCGCAGGAGGCGAGGATGGACGTGACGGGAATGGTGATCACCGCCATCGGCGGTCTCGCCCTCTTCCTCTTCGGCATGATGGTGATGGCCGAGGGGCTCCAGAAGGTCGCCGGCGAGCGGATGCGCTCGGTCCTCTCCCTCATGACGACCAACCGGGTCGCCGGGGTCGGTACGGGGCTGCTGGTCACCGCCGTGATCCAGTCCTCGAGCGCCACGACGGTCATGCTCGTGGGCTTCGTCAACGCCGGCCTGATGACCCTGTCCCAATCCATCGGCGTCATCATGGGGGCCAACATCGGGACCACGATGACCGCCTGGCTCGTGGCGATCCTGGGGTTCAAGGTGGACGTCGCCGCCATGGCTCTGCCCGCGGTCGCCCTCGGGTTCCTCCCCCGGCTCCTCGGCGCGAGGAGGCTGGCCGACTGGGGTGAGGTGCTCGTCGGTTTCGGCGTCCTCTTCCTGGGGCTCGACTTCATGAAAGAGGCGGTGGCCGAGATCAAGGACTCCCCCGAGATCATCGCGTGGATCGCCGGTTGCCGAGCCGACACGCTCCTGCCGCGGCTGGTCGCGGTCGGCGTGGGGATGGCCGTCACTTTCATCATCCAGTCGTCGTCGGCCGCGATGGCCATCACGATGACCATGGCCGCGGAGGGCGTCATCGACCTCCCCACCGCCTGCGCGCTGGCGCTGGGCCAGAACATCGGGACTACCATCACCGCCAACCTGGCCGCCATGGGCACTTCCACCACGGCCAAGCAATCGGCACGCGCCCACTTCCTGTTCAACGCCATCGGATCCATCTGGCCGATCCTGCTCTTCACGCCGTTCATGGCGGTCATCGACTCCGTAGTGCCGGGTGCCCTGGCGGGCGAGCCGTCCAAGCTGCAGCTGGCCTCCTTCCTCGCCACCTTCCACACGGCGTTCAACGTGGCCAACACCATCTTCTTCCTGCCTTTCACGAGGCAGCTGGCGTGGCTCTCCACCAAGCTGGTGTGGGGGCGCAGGACCGAGTCCGAGCACCTGAGATACCTCGACCCCAAGCTGGTGGGCTCCCCCCCCATGGCCCTGCACGCCGCGCGCAGCGAGCTGAAGCGGATGATCGAGGAGGTCGAGTCCATGCTCTGCAAGGTCCGGAAGCTCATTGCCTCTCCGACCAGGAAGATGGGCGCGGTCGCCGACGAGATCATCGCCTCGGAGCAGGTGGTTGACATGCTGGAACGCGAGATTTCCGAGTACCTCGTGTCCGTCACCCGCATGGACACGTCCTTCGAGCAGAGCCACGAGATCACGGGCATCCTACATGCCGTGAGCGATGTGGAGCGAATGGGGGATCACTGCGAGTCCCTTCTCAAGCTCGCCCGCCGCAGGTACGACAACAAGCTCGAATTCAGCGAGCACGCCATGGAGGAGCTGGAAGCCCTAGGTGAGCGCGCCCAGGGGTTCCTTGGGCTCATCAAAGAGCACCTGTTCGTGGCGTCGGAGCAGATCATGCCGGAAGCTAGGAAGTTCGAGGACTCGATCGACGAAATGCGCAAGCGAGCCAGGGAGGGCCACATCCGACGGCTCAACGAGCGAGAATGCAGCGTCAACGTGGGTCTCGTCTACATCGACATGCTGACCAGCTTCGAAAAGATCGGCGACCACGCGTACAACGTCGCGGAGATGATCGGCGGCGAGCGCTAGAACCGCCCTCTCAGATCTCGGTGATGTCCTTGATCTTGGCCTCGATGATGAGATCGACCCCGGCCACGCCCTCGTCGGTCATCTCCTGGATCTGCTTCAGGGCACGGGCCACGTCGTCCTTTGGCGCATCGCCGCTCGACTCGAGGTCCTTGAGCAGCTCGTTGGAGTCGCGCCTGGCGTTTCGCACGGCGACCTTGCACTCCTCGCCCTGCTTGCGCGCCAGCTTGACCAGGTCCTTGCGCCGCTCCTCGGTCAGGGCCGGGATCGGGATGCGGATGATCTCGCCGTCGCTGGCCGGGTTGAGCCCGAGGCCGGCGCCCTGGATCGCCTTCTCGACGGCGCCCACCGAGCCGCGGTCGTAGGGCTTCACCATCAGCAGCCGCGGCTCCGGCGTGGCAATGGTCGCCATCTGGTTCAACGGCGTCATCGCGCCGTAGTAATCGACGCGCACCGAGTCGAGCAGCGCCGCATTGGCCCGGCCGGTGCGGATCCGGCCGAGGTTCGACCGCAGCGCCTCGTGGGCCTTGCCCACGCCGTCTTTCATCCCTGCGAAGACTTCGTCGATCATGCCTGGCTCCTCTTCGAGAACTCCGCTCCTCGCGAAGCGCTGTTGGGGAGTCGCCATTCTACCCAGCGCGGGCGCGCTTGTCGATGGTGCGGCGACCGGCTTCCCATCGACACTTCGCGACAGCTTCGCGACGACCGACTTGCGCCACGGGCGGTTTTGGCTAGGATGGGACCGATGTCGAAGCGGACGCGCCAGCAGGCCGTGCTCGAGATCGTCGCCGAGCGACGGCCTCCGAACCAGGCTGCCCTCGCCGTCGAGCTCGAACGGCGGGGGTTTGCCGTGACACAGGCCACGCTGTCACGGGACATCGCCGAGCTGGGGCTCGTGAAGTCCAAGGCCGGCTACCTCCGGCCCGAGGACGCGCCGCAGAACTCGAAATCACAACCCGCGGATTCGCGAGGGGCGATCCGGCGGCAGGTGGTCAAGGTGATCGTCGCCCAGAACTTGGTCGTCATCCGGACGGCGGTGGGCGGCGCCCAGTCGGTCGGCCTGGCCCTCGACGATTGCGCTCGGCCCGAACTGCTGGGCACCATCGCCGGGGACGACACGGTGCTGGTGGTGACCGCGGACAGGAGGGCAGCGGGCGCATTCGCCACGTGGCTGCTCGAACTGATCGGCTGAAGGCGGATATGTGCAGGCGGCCGGCAAGGGACGATCCCGAGCACCGGCAGGGAGCATGAGCATGATACGACGCAACCGGACGAAGTGGCTCCTCGCTGCGCTGGCTGCTCTGGCATGCTTGGCGGCTGCCTTCGGAACGGCGGCCCAGAAGAGGGGCGGTGGCGGGGTGATCCGCCTCGA
>CAYZAI010000022.1:0-1628 GCA_964476305.1 uncultured Myxococcales bacterium | reverse complement strand
ACGGTGATTGAAGGTCGTGTACAGAAGCCGAACGCCTTCTTCATCAACACCCGATCCGACCTCGTCTACGAGGTGCTCGAAATCAAGGAAAGCTTCGTCGGCGAGATCGAGAAGGTCGTGGCCGACGGCAGTTTCTGAGCCGCGGCAACCCCTCGCAACGCGGGGTGGACCCGGAGTGCGGAGGTACCATGAATTGTCTCAGGTGCGGCGACGTGGAGCTCGAGGTGCAGACCCGGGGCGAAGGGGTGAACGTCATCGAGATCGACGTCTGCCCGCGCTGCAAGGGTGTCTGGCTGGATGCCAGCGAACTGGCCGGGCTCGACGACAACTTCTTCGTGGACATCGAGCGCATCGAGCTGGTGGACGTCGAACCGACGGAACAGGACCGCGCGCTCTCCTGCCCCCGCTGCGAGGGCTCGCCGGTCCTCTCGAAGGTGCACCCCGCTGGCTTCCCCCGCGTCGTGCTGGACACCTGCCCCGGGTGCCACGGCTTCTGGCTGGATCGCGGCGAGATCGAGAAGATGAAGGACGTCTCGGACAGGCGGCTCGTGGCCGGACTGTTCGACCTCGACGACTGACTCGCGTCCGGCGGGTCGGAGGACTGCCATGAGCGAAGCGGCGCCCCGCGTCTTCAGCGGGATCCAGCCCAGCGGCGAGATCCACCTCGGCAACTACCTCGGGGCGGTCAGGAAGTGGGTCGAGCTGACAGAAGGGCACGAGGCCTTCTACTGCGTGGTGGACGATCACGCGATCACGGTCGACTATGATCCCCGGGCCCTGCCACGGCTGACCTTCGACGCCGTGCTCACGGTCCTGGCCTGCGGCCTCGACCCCGAGCGCTGTACGCTCTTCGTCCAGTCCCACGTGCCGGAGCATACCGAGCTGACCTGGCTCTTCAACACCATCACGCCGCTCGGCTCGCTGTTCCGCATGACCCAGTTCAAGGACAAGGCCAGGAACGCCCTGCAGCGCGCCCTCGGACGCATCGAGGGCGGAGCCCGCAAGGCGGCGATGCACGATCTCGCCCGTGTCGGCGGGGCGGCGATGGACGTGGCGGAAAAGCTGCGGGAAGATTTCGCGAAGCTCGATCCCGACGACGACGAGAGTGCCGGGCTCGAGGATCTGCTGGCGCGGATCAACGACGGCATGGGCGGGTTGATGCAGCACCTGCAGGTCGGGCTCGGGGTCTCCGAGGCTTCCTGTGGCCTTTTCGACTATCCGGTGCTCCAGGCGGCGGACATCCTGCTGTACCGCGCCGGCCTGGTGCCGGTCGGCGAGGACCAGGAGCAGCACCTGGAGCTGGCCCGGGAAGTCGCGGAGCGCTTCAACCGCCGCTTCGGCCAGGTCTTCCCGCTCCCCCGCCGTGTCAAGGGCGAGGCGCCGCGGATCCTCGGCCTGGACGGCCACCAGAAGATGTCGAAGAGCCTCGGCAATCACATCGGTGTGCTCGATCCACCGGACGAGGTGCAGCGCAAGTTGCGGCCGGCCTACACCGATCCCCAGCGGGTCCGCCGCTCCGATCCGGGCCGCCCCGAGCTGTGCAACATCTTCTCGCTCCACGGCTTCTTCACGGACGCCGAGCGTCGCGCCGAGCTGGCCGAGGGTTGCCGCAGCGCGGGGATCGGCTG